>JBAUII010000001.1:0-7464 GCA_049682815.1 Thermodesulfobacteriota bacterium
TCCTGAAATGATCTAAGTTCTGAAAGATCGTATTTACCTGTTTCATCAACAAGGGCATATTCATAGACCCAGCCAACACCTGTAGCATCGGGCCCTATAATAGGACTAACCCCGTCAGGAAGTTTTCCTCCAAGTCCCGTCAGGTATTCTAGCACGCGGCTCCTGGCCCAATATATATCTGTTCCGTCTTCGAAAAGAACATAGACGAAGGAGAATCCAAACATTGATATGCCCCTTACAACGTTAACTTTAGGAGCAGCAAGGAGCATAGTGGTAATTGGATATGTAATTTGATCTTCAACTAGGTCGGGACTTCTTCCGGGCCATTCGGTAAAAACGATGACTTGAGTATCGGAGAGATCTGGTATTGCATCAAGTGGTGTATTTTTTAAGGCCCATAAGCCCCATACGGTTAGAAAGAATATGATCAGAATGATTATAAAGCGATTTCTCGCAGAATATTCAATTATTTTTTCTATCATGCTTTTTATACCTCACATTTCACCTTACATTTATTTCAGAGAAACTTGAAACTGGGGACTTTCCCGGCATTGTTGCTACAACCTTTACTTGCCAGGAACCGCTCATTGGGATTTCGGCCTTAGCAATATATTGTCCATTTTTCAAGTGGTTTCCTTTTGCCGTTACGCTCATGGCAGGCATTCCCATCGCAGGCATAGCTGGCATTTGTATAAGAACATCTACATTTGCACCGCTTATTGGATTTCCATCAGCGTCTGTCAAAGTAATTTTAAAGGTATTATCTCCCACTTTTGGCGATCCGTTGTCCGATTTAAAAGAAATGTTAACTTCTTTAGGTGCTAATTTTGGAGCTTCGGAAACAGGCTCCATCCCTCCATGCCCGGGCATACCCGCACCGAATGATTCCAAAGCAGCTTTCAAACGGCTTTCGGAATCTACAAGGAAAGCTGCGCTTCTTACCACAGTCTCACCTTCTTTTAGGCCGGTTAAAACCTCATAGTAGCCTTCAGCTTTTTGTCCGACTTTAACCTCTCTTGGTTCATAATAGCCATCTCCCATAGCGACAAATACGATATTTCTTTCTCCAGTTTCAATGACCGAATCCCCTGAAACGGATAGCCTTTCTCCTAAAGGAACTTTTAGCTCAACATTGGCATACATACCGGGCTTTAGTTTCGTATCTTCATTTTTAAACTCAAACCTCGCTTTCACAGTTCTGGTTTTTGTCTCTAAAGTTGGGTAAACGTAGGTGACGTTTCCTTGAAAAACGTCCGTTGGGTAGTATGACAGAGAAAGTGTTGCTTCTTGTCCCTCTTTAATCAGTGGAAGTTCGTATTCATATATGTCCGCAAGAAGCCATACAGAAGACAGATCCACAATCTCAAATACAACGTCACTGGGCATAATCATCTTCTGAGGAAAGGCTTCTCGTTTAGTTACGTATCCACTTATAGGAGAATAGAGAGTCAGGTATTTAATGGGTCTTCCTGTTTTTTCAATTCTCCTGATTTCGCTGTCAGGAATATCCCAGAGGAGGAGCCTTTCACGTGTAGCCTCAAGCAGTGATTTTGCACTTGACGAGATTTCAGAGAATGAGCTTTTTCCAAACGAGTCCTGTGCCCTTAGAGCAAGAAGGTATTCTTGTTGTGTAGAAACGAGCTCTGGGCTGTACACCGTAAAAATCGGTTCCCCACGTCTTACATATTTCCCAACATAATCTACAAACACATCATGAATCCATCCCGTAAATTTGATACTAATCCGCGCAATCTTTGTCTCATCGGCTTCAATTATTCCAACTGTTCTGATATCCCTTATAAGATTTCTTGTAATCACTTCATCTGTCTTTACACCTATAAGCTGTTGTCTTTCAGGGGTTATTTGTACTCCTGTATATCCCTCAGGGCTCTGAGGAGTCTCCATTTCTTTATTCCCTTCCATATTCATACCCTCGTGCCCCATCTTTTCTTCTACTCCTTTATCAGGCATGGACATTGCTTCTTGAACAGCACCATCCACCATTTCCTTTCCCCGACTGACTTCCTGATTCATTGATTTATATTTAATAGCAACAACTGATATGAGAACAATCAGGATTCCCAGCAAAGTGAATTTTTTGAATTTGTCTAGCCCTAAGTTTGTCATTTTCTCTTTAAGCCTCCCTGGATTCATTTGATTAAATCCATATCAATAATTTCTTCAATTCTTGCTAATGCCGTTTGATAGTTTGTAAGGTATGTATAGTATGTGAGTTCGAAGTTGAAAAGCGTCAGTAGATTATCCAGAAGCGTGAGAAAATCGATGTCGCCCACCTGATATCCCGCGATTGCCGATTCAAGAGAGGAAGTCGCCTGTGGAATTATTCCTTCTTCAAACAGTCTTAGTAGATTCTCGGATGTCTTTGCTACGAGGAATTGGTCCTTTACTCTAAAGCTAATGTCTTGACTCGCACTCGCAAAATTCTCCTGCGCCGCTTTGAGCTGCAATGCTGCCTCTTCAACTCCAAACCTTTGTTTCCTCCAGAAGTAGAGTGGCACTTTTACGCCGAATGTTACTCCCCACGCGCCTTGTGTTCCGCCACCCCCGGGTAGTCCCATTAAGCCGGGCGAAGCGCCGATTGAAAAGTCGGGATAATACTCCTTCTTGGCGAGCTTTAAAGCCTCTTCTTCTCTATCAATAAGATTCTCCTTTGCCTTAAGCAGCGGCGCCCGTTCTTCGGCGATCGTATAAAGTTCCTCCGCTGCCAAAGTAAAGGGGGACTTTTCAATTTCGCTCTCTGGATCTCCAAGCGGGGAATCTGGTGGTCGGTTCAGGATGCTCCGAATTTTTGCCTCAACTATACCTTTTTGCTCGTCAAGAAGTTCCAGTTGTTCTATAAACCGTGATACTTCAACCTGTGCCTTTAGAACGTCTTGCTGTATGCCTTCACCCACAGAGTATTTTGCTTCCGCTATTTCTTCGAATTTTTCAAGTATGTCTTTATTCTTCTCGATAATTTCTATCGATTTGTGAACTAAAAACCAGTTATAGTACGCTTCCTTTAGATCGGCTACGACCCTTCTCAGGTCTGTTTCGTACATTTTCTCCTGAGCCTCCGCCTCCTCTCGTGCGGTTTTCTCTTTAAGTGATAGCTTCCCAGGAAAGGGAAATTCTTGGAAGAATGTAAATAAGAACATACTATCAGGCGTTTCGCTTAAGGTTATCCTATCAAAACTCACGTTAAACCAATTAATTCCAATTATCGGGTCAGGCAGGGAACCTTCCTGTGACGGTCGTTTGGTGGAGGCTTCCCACCGTGCCCTCGCAGCCTTTATTTCAGGGTTATGCTCCAGCGTCTCTTTGACAAGTGATTCAAGGCTTACAACGTCACTTGCAAAGGTATTGGTTCCTAAGAAAGCGGTAAAGACTATTATTGATAAGAGAAATTTCATATTTATCTCCTAAGTTAAAGTAAGCGCATCCAGAAAAAGAATTTTGGAGAGGTCACTCACCTGTGTTGTTTGTCACACACCTTGCGTATTGCCCTCATGTCGCTTATATGTAAACTGCTTTTCACAGTTTTAGCCCAGGCAGGGGTTTCCCCATGCCTGGGCATTTCTTCATCTACTGAGCGTGCGACTCATGCGCCATCTTTCGGTGCTCGGCCGCCATCTTATTGTATTCATCCGCCTGCGCTTTGGATTCGGCTGCAAGATTAGTGCAGTGTCTTACCATTCCGGGCCAGGGTTTGCTTCTATTCTTGTACGCACTGGCCATAGCGCTATGTTTGGTCGCCTTTTCCTGCATCTTTTGGGCTTGTACCTCGTAGAATTCAGCTATCTTAATGTGATCTTCTGGTGTTTTTGCTGTCTCAATTAATATCATGATCTCCTCTTCCTCAGCGGCATAAATTTGATTCGGGCCGACGAGAAAGATAATCAAAGGGAGGATCATCGTGAGTAATAGGTAATTTCTTTTCATTTTTGCTTTCTCCTTTCCTTGAGGATTTAATAGATTTAATTTCTTTGATTTTTTGTCCTCGTTAATCATTGTTTATTACCTCCAATATCTAAGGTTTCAAATAAAATCCTTTTCGCAAATATCTTAAATCTGTTTTTGAAAGTTGTTTTTTTTTAGCACCTCTCTGGAGGCTTCTTAGGCAAATAATTTAGCGCCGAAATCCTGGCGCAGTTCTCCTATGCAGACGAAGTGCTTGATTTATGAATTAAAGTAAAAGGGAGGAGTTAGAAACGTATAAATCAGGTGGGTCGTGTTCTCTCACACTAGTACGTAAGCTTAAGTTGCCAAGCTTATTTATTTCTAGGGCTGAACTATTTACGAATAAGGCATCGAATCTCAGATCCTTAAAGGTTATATGGTCGTTCTGGGGGGCGTTGGGGAGTGATTCAAAACAGCACCTGTAAGCGCCGTGATTCATTTCATGTTCGTTTAAATAATAAACAGGAGCATCGCTCGCATGTTGATTTGGAGTATGGTCTTCTGTTTCCATGGAATGGCAATTTGAGTTACTCGAAGAAATGGAAGGAAAGACCCATCTTGAACCGAAGCCCGAGTAGCATGCGATTAGAGTTACAACCAAAAACAAGTTTAATTTCTTCATCTGTGACAAAATATATTATTTATATTAGTAATTGTCAAGATTCTGAGATTAGATTCAACCCAAGGTAAGACTATATTATACATGATTCTTTGTAATTACTTGCAGATTTTATGAAACTCTCAAGCCATAAATAACTTGATATAATGTTAATATCAACTTAGATTAAGAAATGATGGGGAAATTAATAATAGCTTCAAACAGATTGCCCATAACAATTACTAAAAGAAAGGGGAAATTTAAAGTTCAATCAAGTACCGGCGGCCTGGTAACTGCATTAGGGGGATTAGAGAAATCTCAACAGCACGTATGGGTAGGGTGGCCAGGGATTTCTATGAGCCCTTCTAATCCTGAATCAAAGGATATAAAGGCTTTGCTAGAACCTGAAAATTATCATCCGGTTTTTCTGTCTAGAAGTGACATTGAGGATTATTACCACGGATTTTGTAATGAAACGATCTGGCCACTTTTTCACTACTTTGTTCAGTTTGCCTTGTTTGATAAAGATTATTGGAAAGCCTATAAAAGTGTAAATGAGGCATTTTGTGATGAGATTATGGAGATAGCTGAGCCCGAGGACACTTTTTGGATACATGATTACCATTTGATGATTCTTCCTGAGCTCCTAAAGAAAAAGTTACAAGAGGCGAAAATAGGATTCTTCTTGCATATACCATTTCCATCCTCAGAAATCTTTCGTTTGTTGCCTTGGAGTAAGGAGATCATTGAAGGTCTTCTGGGAGCTGATTTGTTAGGTTTTCACACTTTTGATTACGTCAGACATTTTCTGGAAAGTGTTCGTCGTGTATTAGGATACGAGCATACATTTGGTCAAATCACAGTGCATTCCCGCGCTGTAAAGGTTGATGCCTTTCCAATGGGGGTAGATTATGAAAAATTTTCAAACGCTGCTCAGAATCCTGATGTTCAAAAAAGCATAAGAAATTTACAGAAAGAAATAGGTGGGGAGTTTAAAATAATCTTATCGATTGATAGGCTTGATTATACAAAAGGGATACCTCAAAGGCTAGAAGCTTTTGATCTATTTTTAAAAAGAAACCCCGGCTACAAGGGCAAGGTGATATTTATTCTGGTCGCAGTACCATCCCGCACAGAGGTTAAGCGTTATAAACTCTTGAAGGAACAAATAGACAATCTTGTTGGAAACATAAATGGTCGACACGGCAAAATTGGATGGGTGCCAATATGGTATTTATACCGTTCATATGAATTTACTGATCTTGCAGCCTTATATTCTATTTCCGATGTTATTTTTGTTACACCGCTAAGGGATGGTATGAACTTAATTGCTAAGGAGTATGTAGCTACTAAGAATGATGGAAATGGAGTACTTATACTTGGAGAAATGGCTGGAACGGCGAAAGAGTTGATTGAGGCTATTATCATAAATCCAAATGATGTAGAAACAACCGCTAATGCTCTAAAGCTTGCATTAGAGATGCCTGCGGACGAAAGGGTGAGTCGCATCAATACTATGCGACTTAGACTCAGACGTTATGATGTTAGAAGATGGGCAGGTGATTTTATGGAAAAACTGGATCATATGGATGATATTCAGAGACAGATGAAATCAAGGGTATTATCCATGGATTTCAGAAACAAGATAACAGACGATTATTCAAAAGCTCAGAATCGCTTATTTTTACTGGACTATGACGGCACATTGATGCCATTTAACGAAAACCCAGAAAAAGTAGAACCGGACCATGACCTCGTTAAGACACTGACGTCTCTGTTTTCCAAACAAAATAATCAATTGGTCATCATTAGTGGTCGTGACAGAAAAACCTTAGAGCGCTGGGTTGATAAATTTACTGATGGCTTAGTCGCAGAACACGGGGTATGGATTAAGGATGAAGAATGGAAAACTATTGAAAACCTCTCGGATAAATGGAAGGAAGATATGAGGCGGATTCTTGAAATTTATGTAGATCGGACACCCGGATCATTTATAGAAGAAAAGGATTATTCACTAGTTTGGCATTTTAGAAAAGCCGATCCGGCACTGGCTATGGTTAGGGTAGGGGAGTTAAAGGAAATTCTTTTGCATTTAACAGGAAGCTTGAATGTAGGGGTTCTCGAGGGTAACAAGGTAATTGAGATCAAAAATACCGAGGTAAGTAAGGGTAGGGCGGCAATGTATTGGTTGTCTAAGGAGAAATGGGATTTTATATTATCGATTGGCGATGATTCCACAGATGAAGATATCTTCGAGGCACTCCCTGAGTGGTCATATTCAATCAAAGTTGGGTTAGGTCCATCAAAGGCCAGATTCACTATTCCTTCCTTTATCGAAGTGAGAGAGCTATTAAAGGAATTGGCGGGCAGTTGATACCCGGTGTTATGAACGTCGTTGGTTCTCTATATCATCTATCTTAAGGCTGACGAGGTAATACGATGGCATTCCTGGCGGCACCCGGATGGCAGTGATTTGAATACGGAGACTTCATCCGGGTTCAGTACGGGTTCCGTCAGTCGTGCCAACCTCCTTCAACATTGGCAGAGCGTTACCAATTAATTACATGTAGGGACATGCAAGGAACGCATGTATGCGTTCCCTACCAATTTGTCGGCATTTTTGAATGCCAATTTAGGACCTGAAGGACTGTCCCCGAATTATCTGACATCTACAGCAATGACGCTGAAAGGGAAGGATTCTGGCTTGAACACCCCTGACGCATATGAGTACTCGGACTATGATTTGCCAACAAGATCGGTTCGGCCGTCAATTGAGACAAGCATCAATTGATGCCGATACATTAATGAAAAAAATGTGTCTTTTGTCTTATCTTCGGACAAATTTAATTCAAAAAGTAGGTGTAAATCATAAAATTGTGCATCGTTTAGGACAGTTATGAGCTCTT
>JBAUII010000002.1:0-22608 GCA_049682815.1 Thermodesulfobacteriota bacterium
GCCCTCATGCACGCAGCTACCCACAGGATGCGTTAAAATACTTTGACTACGTCTTTGGATTAACTGATAGGGCTGCTATTCGTGATGTCTTACAGGATTCCTCACAGCACCGCCCAATCGGGGTACACATTAAAGCCAAACAGCAACCATCCACACTTCCTGGCGTACGCGAGCGTTGGAAGTTTATTGAGCAAAATCTTCATAACTCACCCTTTATCAAGATTGTTCCGATGATATCTAGTCTTGGTTGCCCGTACACCTGTAGCTTTTGTATAGACTCAGTAGTACCGTATCAGCAGCTTAACTTGGAAATGATGAAGGAGGATCTACGCTTCCTACTGCAGAAGTTCAAGAAGCCGCATGTCGGGTGGTTCGATCCAAACTTTGGTGTCCGGTTTGACGAGTGCATAGGTGCTATTGAGGAAGCGGCACCTCCCGGTAGTATTGATTTCTATGCAGAAAGCAGTCTCTCCTTGCTCTCTGAACCGCACCTGAAGAGATTAAAACGAAATGGATTCAAGGTAATCCTGCCCGGAATCGAGTCGTGGTACGAAATGGGCAACAAATCGAAGACAGGTAAGAAGGGCGGAATGGATAAGGTCCTTCAGGTCTCAGAGCACATTAACATGATCATGAGTTACATACCCTACTTACAAGCTAATTTTGTGCTCGGACTCGATGTGGACGAAGGGCCCGAACCTTTTGAACTCACAAAACGATTTGTAGACATTGCTCAAGGGGCGTTCCCCGCCTTTTCCTTGCTCTCTGCCTTTGGAGAGTCGGCACCGCTCAATCTCGAGTACCAGCAGGCCAACCGGGTCCTATCGTTTCCCTTCCACTTTCTGAACACACAACAGGCAATGAACGTGAAGCCGAGCAACTATTCATGGCCTGAGTTCTACAAGCATCTGATTGACGTCACCAAGTACACGTATTCAAGGCGAGCGATAATCAATCGCTTCAGAGCGATTAAACCCGTTCTCTTGAGTTGTATTAACGTGTTGAGGGCATTACATGGTATTGATCGTATCAAATACCAATCTAGAGTGCTTCATCTGCTCAACAATGATAGGCGTTTCAGGGCCTTTTTCGAACAGGAGACAACCGAAGTTCCACAATTTTATGTGGACCGAGTGCGAAATGACCTGGGTCCGCTTTGGGAGTGGCTCCCCGATGGTGCATTGTATTACCACCCTAACGCCTATCTTATGTCACAAAAAGAAAGTAGCTAATTTCATCAAGTGACAATTCAGCCAGGAGACCGCATGCCGCTTGAGCTTTAAATGCTAAGGAAAAAGGGGACGCAAGCCTTATTTTATGTAAAAGAGTCGTGAAGAGGGTAAGGAAATTAATCAATGACGTAATCGTGAATTTGTCAATAGTCAAGATGTGTCATGTCAAGATGTGTCACCTTTATCTTCGAAGTCTTAGAGATCAAACGTGGCAACTAGCGGAATGTGGTCGCTAACACGGCGGGTTGTCTCGTCCAGGAGTACGTCGCAGGAGATCAGGTGGGCCGAGAGGTCGGGAGTTACGAACAGGTGATCGTCCTGAAACGGCTGAAGTGAGTCGGCCCGGAAGAACGTTTGTACCTCCTTCGGCTGGAAACAGCGATGACAATCAACAAAGGGGCCACGCTCCACGCGCTCAAAGAATGGACCATGCCCGTGCCCGGGCCAAACCACTTCTGCCAAACGAGCCGAGTTTAGATCGCCGCCCACAACGTAAAGGGGTCAAGTCTACAATTGACAATACTTTGACCGTATTTAACTACGGAGCTCTCTAATAATCGCCTTCAGTCGTCGTCGGAATGAATCATCTTTGGTTATCCTTCTCTCCACCCGCCGGTATGCCATACTTATAGTAGTATAAGCCGTGATCCCCAATTCAGTAGCGATGCCTTTCAGTGTCAACCCACACTCTTTACGACACAGATATATAGCTACATCCCTCGGCTCGTTCCACTGACCACGATGTACTCTTCCGAGCGCTTCTCTACCAACCTTGTACCTTCTCATGATCATATCTATGACGTGATCTGCACTAATGGAGGAATGAAGGTCCTTAGCTTCTGGTATCTCATAGTCATCTTTATCTGAACCGGTTAATTTAGCTCTAATCCAATCTTTGAATCTTTCAGCTCCAAGAATAATCTCTCTCCTCCCCATAGTATAAAATTCCTCCATATCAGATGGTATATCTGCCTGCATAAATTCTCTATAGCGTTGTATTGATTGATTCAACCTCTCTCCAAAACGACCAAGAACTTCATCTCTAACCAGCCAGCTCACCGATGCCCGCTTCTCCAGATAAGCATTGTGACTGCTCCAAAGATATTGTTCAGGGGTTTCTACTATATTTGCCCTAACAGGATTGACATGAATATAGCGGATGACCTCTAACAAATATGAATCAGCATCAATCAAGATTGCTTTGAATCGTCCTCTAAAGATTGAGCCATCGGTTCCATGTTTGCGATTGAAGCGTTGAGTGTAAATTCCATTCAGGTGTCTCATGGAGCGAGAAATATTTCCTTGAGGGGTATGAATAAGTAAGTGGTAATGATTATCTAAAAGGCAGTATGCATGAATCTGCATTGTAAACATGTCTGATGTTTCACCTAAAAGATCAAGAAAATCTTTCCTATCATTTTCGTCTACAAAGATTCTCTGGCGTGAAGCTCCACGATTCATTACGTGATACCAGGCTCCCGGATATTGAATTCTAAGTGGGCGTGCCATTAAAATCGATCCTTCGAACCCATTTTAATTTATCCCTACAGTATTGTCAATTGTAGACTTGACCCCTTTGCTTTCATTTGAGTTCGTTAAAAAACTTTGTAGTGACGTGATTTAATTGGTTTATTTTGTGAAAGAACATATTGTAGAGTCATTCGAGTAGAAGCCGCGACGAGAGTGAAACTTTATTATCCTCAAGTTACATGCACCTGTTTCCATATTTCAATCAATAATAGAACTTGTTTCTCTGCTAGTGGCAGCACGAAAAATCGCTTTTTTATATTTAATATTAATCCATCTAATATCCTGCGACCATTTCTCCCAGTTACAATAACATCTAATAAACTAAGTATTAGGTAATCCCGCTGTTGAGCCAAGATCGGCTGCCTCCATAGTTCAAATAAAAAGTCAGTTGCTACAATTAATGCAGACAATTCATCGGATTTTTTGCCACTAAGTATTTGTAACACTGTGGTGTATGGTTCTGAAGGAGCCCATTTTGCTTGCCTTGCAGCTTCGATTAAAACGTCCGCATCAATACTTGTATGATAGTAATGAGAACAGGCCAGTTTAATAACAATTTCATTGTACTTTGCCTTCTCAACAATGTTTTTATTTAAGCAATCCATCAATATTATCTGAGTCCATAAACCTTCAATGTTTAATTCTCCTTTTGCAAAAGAGCGCAATCTTTCATCGTCAGAATAGAGTATGTTTCCAGCCTCACCGGCAATTAATATCGTATCGATAAATGACTGACCTAACGTTTTGTCAAGCTCCTGTTTCCAAGTCCTTTTTATACTTAATGCAGTCTTACATGGAAGAACTTCGCAATTACTTTCAATCCAATTCATAATACTTTCTAAATAATCAATATTCCGTTTTACATCCCCAGCAGAAATTTCTTTTTTGAGAAATTGCGCTCCCTCTTTTACTATGGTCATCAACTCTCTATTGGAAAACATTTTCCTTTGATTGATAATCTCTTGAAAAAGATCTATCGTTGATTGTGCAATACCTAATTTCCCAAATTCCTTAACAATAAAATTCGCAGCCTCAATTCCATGTATAGTAATAATTGAAATAATATCAACAATTAACCTAGGCTCACTGTTAAGTAAACTAATTGCATAGTTTCTCTCGTCAATGTTGCCCTTACAGCATAATAATCCAACATCGGGGCTTCCCATTAAGTGACCGGAAACTTCTAAGACATTCTTTCCAACCAAATTTGCAAAAGCGCCGATCGTGATTTTTCCTTCTATGTAGAGTTGTTCAGCTAAACGTATCTCACGTTGGCTAGTTCCTTCATCGAGTAATTTTTGAAGTCCCTTGGGTAACTCACCTTCCTTTTCAGGTTGCTCCACCTTTATCATCCAGAGTCCAGGAGTATCCGGTAACGATTTCGCAATGCGTAGGCTCTCATGAAATGCGTACTCATATTTACTCTTAATTTCGATTACTTTCGCATACTCTGTTGAATATTTACTTTCCTTTAGAAGGATTTTATCTCCAACTGATTTTCCTAAAAGCTTTTGGGCAAGATGATGTTCTGTATTGATCTCTTTTCGAGAGATATCCGCATCTTCTCTGTTTTCAACGATATACCATTCTTTTTGATCTGAACTATCTTCTAAACATACCGCTGTATCAACAGATACTACAGAAGCGTCCAATAACGGTTCTAGTTGTTTATCTAGTGGTAGAAAAAAGGTTATGTATTTCAGATGGGCGTCATCAAGGTTAAAAAATGTTCTTCGGATTTCATAAATTATTTCAAAGGATTTCTGATGCAGGTTTCTAGTTGCGTATAAATTCGCTAATAGCAGGCCGGACTCAAAAGAGAGGGTAGCTATATCAATCGAGGACTGCAAGAACTCTTCCAATTCTTTAAAATTCATGGTACGCAAATTCACTACAGCTAAACGCAACTTCATTTCAAAATCATTTGGAAATGCGCTTAAATATTCCTTACATACACTCTTTGATTCTTCTAGATCACCAATTTCTTCATATATCGCGGATTCCATTTCGGAAACATATCTTAATGGTCCATATTTCTCACGAAGTGCCTGGCATACATCGAGAGCTTTACTTAGTTCTCCGGCCCGATAATAGGCATTGACGAGCTCACGAGTTAAAGAGGTGTCCAAGGATTTGTCGACAATTTTCTCGTAAGCCCTCGCTGCATCCTCAAACTGTTCAAGAGAGTAAAATTCACTCGCAACTTCCCGGATTTCTCTAAACGTTGAAGAATCAGTTAAATACTTCTCTGCTTCTTCTAGAATCGATATCGCATCTTCGCTCTTACCTACGAATCTTGAAACGCGTCCTGCATACACCAGGTTTAGAATATTTGTAGGATTTGAAGCCCGTAAAAAATCTGATATCTTCTTGGCACTTTCGAAATCTTTACAGTCAAGATATATATTAATTAATGCCCTGTTGGCCTCTTCTTTTAAGGAATTTGGTAAATCCCTCTGTAAAAATTCTTCTATAATTTCTTTTGCATCAAGAAACTTATCCACTTTGCGTAATGCTTTGGCAAGTAATAATGATGCCTCAGGGGTTTCCTTTGCAGTTTGAATTTTCTTTAAAAGATCAATAGCTTTTAGAGTGTCGTTAGTTTCATAAGCTAATATAGCTCTATGTTTAATGAAAGTTGGGTTCGAGGGTACTATTTCCATCGCAATTTCAATATCTTTAGTAGCTCCGTCCAAGTCGTCCAAAAGTCTTTTTGCGATACTTCTATTTACAATCCATGAAGTTCTGAAATTGCGAAGATCAGTGTTAGAAACAACTTCCCACGCATGAGTCAATAGCTGAATAGCCTCGTTTATTTCTTCCTTTGTTGAATCGTCAAGCTGACTGCCATATATGAGAGAATTCCTTTCCGTCGCTCTCTGTAACATTATTTCCCCCAAAGCAGCCCTTGTTTCATGTGAACTTTCTTTACCATTCTCAACTGCAATCTGTAACCATCTTTCCGCTTCAGCTAAATTTCCCTTTTTTCTTGCCAAGTGAGCAATGGCATATGCAACTTCTTCTGAAGTTCTATAAGGTTCAGGAACACTTGCTATAATTTCTTCAAAATTCTCTCTAGTGGACAAGGCTCCTATTAATAAAGCATAGGCTCGGCTGCTTGCTGGATTTTTCTCTAACACCTTAGTAACAAATGTTATTGCCTCTTCCAATTGGCCTAATAGCAAATAACCAAAAGCAGAATTACAAAGAGCTTTTTCATCATCAGGGTTATGTTGTAAAGCTTCAAGGAAAAGTTTGGCAGCTTCTTCCTCTTGATTTATAGCTAACTTTGCTGCTCCAATATTTGTGAGAAGCCTATATTTAACAATTTGACCGGCATTTGACCAAATGCGCTTCTTTAATTTTTCTAAGAATTCTAAAGCTTGCTTTGGTTTATAGTCATTTACTAAATCTCGTGAATGGTCTAATTCTGCTTGGTATTCGATGGTAAGAGCAGTAGTCGAGGTATCAACAATATTAATTATCATGACATTTTCTTTGACGACAGGAGTGAACTCTTTTGATTTAATCTCTCCGGTATTCTTTAATATTTCTTGAGTTATGCTTTTGACTTCGTCAATATCCTCTTTTCTAACTCCTCTGGTACTAAACCCAAATTCTGGATAATTTTTTTCAATAATCTTAGGGTACTCTGCCAACCGCATTACAATATCATCCCAACCCCAAATGTGAACAGAAAATAGACCATTTCTAAGATGCTTTTCTGTAATCGTTCTTGCCAATTCTTCCAACTTTGCGTCCTTAGGTCCTGTTGTAGCGACAATAAATTGTGAAAGTTTTGGTTTGAAACTTTTAGCCTTTTCAACCTCAGTCCCCACTTCATGTTCAGTAAGCAACCTTTCAATATAGTGATCTTTTCCTTTAGCTTGGACGCCTGCCCATGAATTCTCTTGATTTGGCCTTCCATAAATATCAACTCCGTGTTGTGCTTGTCCTTGTCTTCCATTTTTTTGAGTGTTTGGATCCTCCCATATCTCTCTCCATAAATCGCAGCAAAGAGTTTCGAAATCTTCCCAATTTCCCGGTGGCGGTATTTGTAACCTAGCAAAAGTCGGCATGTTTATCCCTTTCTGTAATCATTTTCATGACGGATGCCAATAACGGGTGGCACTTTTCATACTAAAGAACTAATTTCAGATAAATTCTTACAAGCTTTCATGTAACCTTAATTTATACTAAATATGATGAAATTAGATTAAGCATATGCTTGAGAGTAAATTAATTGATTCTAAATTCTTCTGCAACCCTTACTATGATTTGACGAGTTAGACAATTTTCGCTACCTTTTAAGGTTCCTATATGAATCTATAATTTCACACAGACTGAATATTAAAGAAAAGATGCTCTGATGTGGTTTGTTGTACAAGCACAGACATCCAAAACTAATCTTGATTCTTCCCTAATCCACGTCCAAACAACCTTAACACTCCGAAGTATGTGGCTAGTTCCGCCAAATATATACCCCTGTTGTAAAAGCTCAAAATAGGGAGAAGCCTCAAAATTCCTTGCTAGCGGGTTTTTAGCAGCGTACTACTATGAGATGGTATTTCATTCGAAAGCTTGATATCTCTAAAACATTATCATTTTTACCTAGAATACCAGTTAGCACAAATCCTATTTTGTTGTGTCCATAGCATCCCAGTATTAAACCGCCCATTTGCAGGACTCCCGCAGACGGCTGAGTGAACACTACTTCGCTGTACTCTTAAATCTAGAACCACCGTACATAAGGCTGTAAAGGGTTTTCCAAGCCAGCATGTGCCCACCTCAGCATATGCTTAATATGCAAATTTACAACCAAAATCGGGTGGAGCATTAACCCATTCCGACCATGCTCATAAAGCCGCTGATATTTCGAAGGTCAGGTTAGAAATAAATGAATATTATTAGTTCATCAGCACATTCTAAATTGAGTTCGACAAAAGGCGGGCGTAGTACGCTACAAGTATAAGTACAGAGTTAAGCGACTTAAACAAGCTGTAGCACGACCACTATTTCTATTCCAATTAGCTTATATAGGCCGATAGACAGCGTATCCTATTGGGATCAAATGGAACGCATCTTTGCCTCTTATAAAATAAACGGTATTGTTAATTTTAATAATAGGGAAAAATCTGACTTTTGTAATCGTAATTAGGGAATGATGGTACAGAATTTTTTCGCCCGTTGGTGTTAAACTGGCCATTTGTTTAAATTGTGGCCTTAATATTTTAGTATGTCTAAAGTAAATATCAGATAGGGTAACATCGATGAAATTATCAGGTGTAGACAATAGGATAAATCTGGAGTTGAATTGCCTTTTTTGTTCATTCGGTTTTTCCAGATAGTGAGTGAGAAATCCAGAAGCTTCCCTAATATAATATCTTTGCCATCCTTTTGTCTTTTCAATAAAGACCTTAGTTTCGCCTATGCTATAGATGTAGCCACCTCTTAAATCGAAGAAATTATTTATTCCTAACGTTTTAAAGACATCTTCGTTTAGTTTTCTAAAATATTGCATTTTTTCGTACTTCCAATTTTTAGAAATATTAAAAGATTCAATCTCGCTAGCTGAGAATTCTTTTAACGATTTTTCAATACCATCATCATCGAAAAAAACTTCCATCTCGTAGTGTGAAGGAAAAAATGTCGTATAATCCTGAAAAGCGGGGACAGAAAATAGGACAAACGCAATAATCAGTAATGTAAACCTTATAGCAAATACACTTTTAACTGGTAGTTGATAATTTAAATTAAAGAAGGTGAATGTTATATTACTTTGGCCCTCCTTGCTAAAAAAGAACATTAAAATTAGCGCGAAGATGCCAATAATAAAAGGTAATGTCAACTCCAAAAAAGTAATAAATGGGTTAGACATTATTCACATTCCGTATTGTGTTTTCAAAAAATCAGAAATTAATCGAAGTGTTTCCGACGGTCTTTCTTCATGAGGAACGTGCCCGGATTGCGATATTTTTATCAATTTTGAATTGGGGATATCATTTTCAAATTTTTGCCCAATAGATATAGGAACAATTTCGTCCTCTTCACCCCAAATTATTAAAACGGGGATTCTGATGTCCTTTAACTTTTTAGTTATTTCATCAACGTTGTTTGGAATCAACTGCTCTGCCGTTTTTATAAGGGCGTAGTGTGCGCCAGGTAATTCCATGTAGCCAGCATATGTTTCTATCATTTCCCTCGTAATTTTCCTATCATCAAAAAAAGCTTTCCTTAAAACTAATTTGGCACTAAAATCATTTGGGAGAAGTAAAAGGATAAGCTTATTTATAACAGGCGTTCGCAATGTTGCAATGAAACTAGGAATATTTTGCTCATAGCCGGCACTATCAATCAAAATAAGACTTTTAATAGGATTATCATCTATTTCAGACAGTTTAACATATGTCAGCCATGCCACAGCACCTCCTAAAGAATGTCCAATCAAAGTTACACTTGTAATCTTTTTTGTGCGAATAAAATTTACTATAATGTCGGCTTGATCATTTACTGAATATTTGCCGTCTTTGGGTTTGTCTGATAAACCGAAACCTTTTAAATCAAGCATGATAACTTTGTATTTTTGCGAAAGTGGTGTGTAAATATATCTCCAAGAATATGAGGAAGTACCAAATCCGTGCAGAAATATTAATACGTTTCCTTTACCCGACTCACGATATTTGATTGCGATACCATTGTGCATAAATGTTTCTGCGGCAATGTTCATATTTTGAAACTCCTCTAAATTTTCTAAATAGTGAGCACAGCTTAAATATAAGACTGCCAATAACGACGTAATTAATATACTTCTATTTTTAGTGGGAACGATATTTAAGTCCTCCTCAACACTGGTTAAATTTTGAGATAGGCAAGCTCATCATACTAACTGTCTAAAAGTCGGACTGTCGGATAATTTTCGTATACGAAATTGCTTTGGATCTAAGTCGGTACGACTGATCTGTGGGAATTATAGCCGACATTTTATAATCTACGTTATCTAACATTATAGCTATGTATTTAAAGAAAAGTAAAAACATACTCCGGACCTTTAATCCTTTCATTCCGCCAACCCAAAACCAATTACATGGGAAATCCCTAGCTTAATTCAATAGATGATTTACATCTAAGAGGGTAACAAATGTGGGTATTTCCACACATTACTCAGTGAATTTGAAAATAGGTTAAGTCAAAATCTCCATCAGAAAGCCTTATTTCAAGCCAAAATTCAGTATGCAACATTGTGCCCATTGCATCCCAAGATTAAGACACACATTTGCGGGGCTCCCCAGAATATTTTCGAAAATATCAATTAGTAAATGGCGACCCCTATCGGTCGATTAAGCTCGTGTAGAGAAAAAATGGAAAAGGAGGGATGCCAAATATTGATTCGTGTTGATTTTCTGCTTTGCTTTATTTTAAATTGCTCCCCAGTCATTCTATTCCCTCTTCTCTGCTTGATCTTCAATGTCCCATTTGATAGCCCATCGAAGCCATTTTACTCGGGCAGCACTTCGCGGCAAATACCCCTTCCAAATAAGTGTTGAAATAGAAACGACTGCCCCAGCTACCGCGACGGAGGGTCCGAGCACGGGAAATGCTCCAAGTCCTCCAATAAGTGCCGCAGCAATTCCTAGTGCCTTTGTGATTGTTTTAACACGTGGTGGCAGGGCAACTTGCGAAGCAAGTTCGCGAATAACCTCCTTATCAAAATCTCCTGGACCAAGTTTGTGCATACCTGAGTCATGAACCCAACCTCTCAATTCGTGTAGTAGGACTGTATAATCCTGCTCGGTTAGCTTTGATGCCATGCCTGCAATCGATTTATTAAAAGAAACGGGAAGGTATGGAAGCGACGCCGATTCATGTTGCATCGTCGGCAAAGTGATTATATCGCGGATGGGATGGTTTAAGTAATGTTCACTAGGACCAGCTAACTCGCCATACAAAGGATATCGGAGCACTACGTCGAATGCATAACAAATGTCATCCTCGCTCACACCGATTTCTCTCGCCAAAACAGATAAAATGGGGGTTTCCCTCAGTCTATCAAGAGAAAATACGTATCCATGTTTTATGCGTGGCTCAACATTTCGAATCCATGATTCTTTATGGAGCCTAATCCATCGAAGCAAAGAATATCGGTTATTCTTAGCCCAAACGGCAAAGTTATCAAAGCATTCAGTCAGATAATCGTCCTTTAATAGGCGTAGTTCGGTTGTGGAGTACTCTTCAGGGTAAAACGCATCTGAATCTCGACGGATCAGCTCCACTAAAAGTGATGGCCCTTTGAGCGTCTCCGCGACTTCATCGGGAATTGGTAGGGCATACCGCACAATGTCGCCATAGATAAATAGGTCAGCAAATGCTCCAGCAAGTTGATTTGCCCACGGATCTCGCTGACCGCGCGTAAACAGCGACTGCACCGCATTTAGGGTGGTTAGGTCAACAAGCGGTTTGCCCATAATAGATCCACTCTATGATTAAGTCAGACACTTCTTAAAAACTATCCCTAGTAGTATATCTTTAAATTAGAGAACATCTGAAGCTATAGACCGGTTAAGATGTATAACCAAAGAGGTACTTATCAATAGAGAAAGACCTCAATAAGTAGTTTTAATGATCATTCTTATAGAAATAAATACCCCTACTCTTAGCAAGTACGGGTAAATGTGATTGTTCCCCCATGTTAAATCAAGCCTAACTTGTCTCTTAAGAAGAAGAACTCTTCTCCCGGAGTCCTCCATCCGAAGATGAACAAACTTTTTAAATTCTTCTGCGCGAGGTACTTCTATTATGGTTCCTATCGACCCTACAGGGTAAACTGTTCCAGTACACAATTTTATATCTTTCACAACAATAACTTTGTCGCCTTCCTTCATATGTTAAAGTCCTCTTTTTTTCATTCATCCTACTCCTCTCGGATTTATTTGTCAATGACTTCAGGCTGAAGTGTTGCAAATTTAAGGTGAATTATTAGGAATTTTGTTGATTTATAAACCATATTTAACCGAAAGACCAAAAATAAGATTCTTTTGAAAATATTACGCTAGAACGTCGTTAAAGAGGTGTCCTTTCAATCGAAATCGAAAAATCAATGAATATGTTGGTTATTTCGTTAATTCTGCCTTATTTTATAGGCATTTTGATACTTTTGCTGCAGAAATTTGCAACACTTTGGCTTCAGGGGGTTACAATTAGCTAGGCTCAAAGGCTCCAGCTGGGCGCATCAAAAGATGTTATAAATAAAAGCTTTTTAAGGGATGCTGGGGGTCAAGATTTGCATAGGGCTGATTGCAGAAAGAATAGAAGGTTTGTCGGTAGATAAGAACACATTGGGGCGCTACAGCTGCCTTTCATAGCGTGCATTCTTATATTTCTCGTCCCGCTTTAGGGTTTTTCCCAAGAGTTGCTGGGAAAATCGACTCGTCCTGATTTAGGCTAACTTTATTATTTTGAATTTTTTCGAGGGGGACTATAAATGTGGGTCTTTCGACCACCCTAAAAACTCCTCATCAAAGAGGGCTACAAATGTGAGAGAAAGCCCACGTCGGTCAGTTAGTATGTAAATATGTTATATCAAAATCACCACTAGAAATCGCTATTTCAAGCCAAAATTCGGTGGTAGACATTGTGCCCATTGCATCCCAGGATTAAACCACGCATTTGCAGGACTTCCTAAAAATTGAGGAAAGCCGACAACCACGATACTGTGATGACACCGTAAAGTATGGATTATGAGGGATCAAGACAGGTTCATATTTCAGGAAGATCGAGAAGAGAAGGGTTGTCTTGCTTTACACTAATGCCAACATTGTAAGGAAGTAGTAAACGTGGATAACATGTAATCTAGAGAGAAATGATTTAAGAATAGGCATTCTCAAATCCCAAGTCTATTCTTGAAACTAATTTTTTTCTTTGTACCATTGGCTACCATTTCATAACATTCTAGTACTTCGTTTCCATTCGTATCTTCATAGATAACAAGATCAGATACTTTTCGTATATCGACGCACGGGTTATAACCGACAGTTATATACTCCGGATAATTCTTCCACTTTTCTGATAACCTCTTACAATCCTCGTGGTCAGGCCCCTTCCTTTTAATACAGCTGGTCAGATCTCCATATAAAGTAGATTGGTAATGCGTATACACCGGAACCGATACATCAAAAAATTTCTTTTCGTTTTGCTTTCCCTTTGCATAATTTGCCAGAAAAGCTTTTTCAGATAAAGATAGTCTGAAAATTCGATAAATATCCTTAGCATACTTTTCGATAAAATCGAAGTTCTTTCTAACGCTCAGTATATCTATGACTTTATTTTTTATACCACACCATTCAAATAGTCTTTCCTCATTCTTTGAATTAGATTCCCATCGAACAAGCCATGCTTTTGCCAATTTTTCTTTACTCATAATGCGTTAAATTAAATCAAGATATCAAGTTAGGCCCGAGTAATAATTTATTGATTTTATCTGCATCGTAGGAAGTCGGGTTGGAATGTATCTATTTTTTTGCCTGATCGGCAAGTTTTGCGAGTAGACTAATCAACGCAACAAACTCAAGAGCCATTTCGGGGTCATCTTTAATAATCTTATGTGCCCGTGGGTTGCGGAGACCTGAAACAGCTCCAGAAAACAGCATCATGAAACCTTTTTGCTCATCAACATCTGACCTATCGACGAGCTTGTTAAATTTCAAGACCGGCTCTTTGGGGCTGAAGACGTATTCCATTAATTGCGAACCGTCTTTGTCATCTATCCCACTGTTGAGTCTTACAAGAGTATTGAGCGCTTTGACAGCGTCTTCGACTGCATTTGCATAGTGGCTATCTCGAAACAATTGACCTGCAGCGCGCTCAATTGCCGGATGAAGTTCAAGCCCCTCGTATGCTTTAAGAGTCTTACCAGTTGCCGAGTGCCCAGCATCATCCAGCTCTTCAAGAAAGCCTGATTTTATAGCCTCCAACTGGGATTTCGAACTTTCCACTCCCCTGCGCAATCCTTCCCGAACTTCGTATATAGGGGTCTCATGCGCCCAGTTTATGCTCGCTGTGTCGAGGCTCGTAACACTACGTCGATACCTTTGATATTCAACTGTATCAACACCGAAGATAGAAACCAGCAGAGTGTCAAGCTTTTTCTCGAGAGCTTCGATTCTTGGATCGCCTCTATCACTAATGGAATTTACGTCGAACTCGTTGAGCTCAGCAGTCCTACGATCTATCTTTCGTATGGCATCTTCCATTTCCTGCCACGAGAGATTGGCCTGCCGAAGCTCAGGTTGTTTGGCTTTCCGAGTCATAAGTCTAGTATTAACGAATATATTACACTATTGATCCGGATCGGTCGAGCTAACCGACTATCGGTTTTAACTTCTATAAATTGTGGTAGGGCGAGCACGGGCGAGGCTGTATCCCTTGAAAAACAGTCCTGGAGGTACCGCAGATATTTATCCACTCAATTCGTCCAATCTAATCAAGCTTGCTTTAACCTTGCTCAGATTTTTTCGACCCAGGTTTTGTTCCCGTGCGAATTTTGTTACTCGGAGGTGGAACTGATTAAATAAAACTTCATCCGAGTGGAGTTTACGTGACACATCTTGACGGGCTGTTGCCCAAATCCTAATTTGATACAATGTTCATGAACAATCAAAATGAGGAGATAATAAAATCAATAACTTAGAAAAATGAAGTGTTGATGTTTTCTACATCAATGACTTAAAAAACCCTTTGGGCAACAGCCTGTTGACTATTGACTATCTTTAGATACTTACCTCGATTCGCAATTATGGTTATTCCAGCAAGGATTCAGGATGAAGGAGGTTTACAAAATTTATTGAATGGATGAAATTCAACAACAAATAAATTCGTTGATGATGAAGACTGAAATTGGGAAACTAGTAGCAATGTAGTTTTCAGGGCGATAAACCATATTAAAAAAGCTTAAGAGTGAAAAAGGATTCATTGAGAGGGTTAAACATATATTATCTGTGGCAAGGGTGCAGGATTTTTATACTAATATGGCAACCATTTATAGATTCAAGTCGTTAGTGTAGGGATTAGATATTTCGTGGATAGAATCCAAATAGTAATAAATTTTCTGGAAATTTACTACTACGTCATCCTCGAACGTTCCCCCGCCAGAATCATGCGGGGACAAGGCATGGATTCCCGCTGGAGCCTGTACTCGAACGCTTCTGTCGAGTAATCCGCGGGAATGACACTACGGGGCAGCCCTTGTCATTGAGCAACCGCGAAGGAACTGTGAGAGATCTTGTAATTAAGGCGTGAAATACAAAGACAAAGGAAAGATTTCTCATTTTCATTCGAAATGACAAAATGGACTCGAAACCATGACCGCCTATCATATCGAGCCTATACAACATGTCATCTCGAACCTTGTACTGAGCAACCGCGAAGGAACTGTGAGAGATCTTGTAGTTAAGCCGGGAAAAGCATAAGAGAAAGGAAGGATTTCTCTCTTCGTTCGAAATGACAGGAGGTGGGCGAAATGACTGGTTGAAATGACAAAAGGTGGTCAGAAGATGGATTTCTCATGAAGCCTGTGCTGAGCTATGTCGAAGCGCTCAGTGTGAACGGAGATAATCCAATTTTGAAGGAACCAAGAAGTGAGTTCTGAGCCTGATACAGCTATCGAATCAATTTACTACTTTCTTGCGCTGAACCTAAGGCCGGTCTTCGCCCTGTCCCAGGTATTTTCGGTGATCTTCTTTATCTCGGAAACCTTTATCTTCTGGGTCGCAGTTACGGGAAATCCTTCCTCATATACCTCGATAAACCTCGGAACCATCGCAACCATAACCTGATCCGCCATCCACTTGCTGAACTCAACGGGATCAAAAGAAGCGCCTTCCTTCACCGTGATGTTCAGCTTTATTTCATCGTCTGACACATCCGGCAGCCTGAGCCCCACGGCAATCGCTTCCTGTATGGCATCATAGCGCATTGCAATATCCTGCACAGCTATTGGATCGACATTTTCCCCTGATACCCTGATTCTGCTAAACCTCCCAATGAAGTAATACCTGCCGTCGATTCCCCTTGCAAACAAATCATCGGAATTAAAGAATCCGTCATCGTCAAAGGCCTCTCGTGTCCTCCTCTCGTCCTTAAAATACTCGGTAAGCGTAGTGTGGGGGATAAATGGCTTTATAAAGAGCAATCCCTTCGCATCATCGGGGGGATTGGGATTTTCGAACGGATCCCAGAAGGGGCGGAGGACCTTGCTCGTATTCTCAGGATCTCTCAGCTCTACATGGTACCCTTCCATGGGGAAGCCTGATGAACCGGTCCGAAAATCCTCAGGGTCCTTCCAGGTTACCATACCCATCTCTGTAGAGCCATAACCGTCTATGGACCGAATCCCGAATCTTTGTTCAAATTCCCTGTGATTTCTTGGTGCGGGACCGGCAAGCACGATACGAACCCTATTTTTTCCATCCCACTCACTCGGTGGCGCAGCCCAGAGATATTCCGAAACAGCTCCGAGCATATTAGTGCACGTCGCACCGCATTCGGTTGCCCATTTCCAAAAGTTCGAAGCAGAAAAACGAGGATAGAATACCGCCGTCGCCCCGGCACCGATAGCACTGAAAAGACACATTACCTGGGCGTTAGCATGACCCAATGTAAGCACACTCATCAAAACATCTTCACTGCGAACCCCCTGCTGAAGAATGTACCCCCTGACGGTTAGGATAACACCTCCGTGGTCTCTGACGACCCCTTTTGGCATTCCCGTTGTCCCCGAGGTAAACATGCAGCGTTCCATATCCGCTACCGTGACTTCAATCCCCGGATCATCTGATGAAAAATCATTAAATGTCGAAAAAGGCAGGGCCTTAATTCCACCAATCTCATCGGGCACATCCTTCGCGTCACCGGTCATAAATATGGTCTTGATCTTCGTTAAATCCTTGTCAATCTCCCGGATCAATGGAAGGCTGTCGGGGTCAATCACTAAAGCCTCCATATCCGAATAGTTTATGACATAGGCCAACCTCTCACCCTTCTCGTCCTTATTGATTGGCACCTGCACAGCCCCGCTTTTATGAATCGCGATAATTGAGATGACGTACTCCGAGCAATTAATCATGTAAACGCCGACCTTATCGCCCTTTTTTATCCGGAACCTCTTCCTCAAACCGTTGGCAACCCTGTTTGCCCACTCATTTGTCTCCCTATAAGAATAGCTCTCAGTAAGATTTCCGTCCCTGTCGCCAACCCTGAACATCACCTTTTCTGGAAACATCTCGGCTCCCTTTTCAAGGTAACGCGTAATGGGCAACCACTCCGCCGTATCGTCAAAAGAACCGTGCGGTAGGGTGCCCTCGCCGATAAATGTGGAATCTCGCGGTCTAAAATATAAAAGCATGAGCTACTCTATTTACTGAAATAAACGCACCATGAATACAAAATATAACAACCGCAAATTACAATATTAGTTTCTCTTCGCGATATCTATAAAGTTTCTTAAAATATCTTTTCCGAAATGCGTGAGGATTGATTCAGGATGGAACTGAACCCCCTCGATCACGTATTGTTTGTGTCTGATACCCATTATCTCCCCTTCATCTGTCCATGCAGAAATCTCAAATTCATCGGGCAGCGATTTCTCTTCAACTACGAGGGAATGATACCTCGTTGCTTCAAAGGGATCGGGTATCCCGGAATAAATACCCTTAGCGTCATGATGTATCATAGACGTCTTACCATGCAGGAGTCTTTTTGCTCTTACGATATTTCCACCCCTTGCATATGCCAGGGACTGATGACCCAGACAGACCCCGAGCATTGGTTTTCTTCCGAAAAACTCCTTAATCAAATCGACCGAAATACCGGCTTCCCTCGGAGTACACGGACCAGGAGAAATCATTATCATCTCCGGGTCGAGCCTACCCACACCCTCCAGAGTAATCTTATCATTCCTGAAAACTACGACCTCCTCCCCGAGCTCACCAAGGTAGTGAACAAGATTGTAGGTAAAGGAATCATAGTTATCGATCATCAATATCATTGATCATACCCCACATATACATTATACGGTTTAATTCACGCTTGCTAAGCATTATCCCGCTAAATTCCTGCCCTTGATACCTCTACGGCCTCTATAAGAGCCTTTACCTTATTCACGGTCTCGTGATATTCCCTTTCGGGGTCTGAATCAGCTACAATACCCGCACCGGCTTGAATATATACCTTGTTACCTTTGATAACAAATGTCCTTATAGTAATGCATGTATCCATATTGCCGGAAAAGCTGAAATATCCGACAGCACCACCATAAGCGCCTCTGCGTGTAGGCTCCATTTCCTCAATAATTTCCATTGCTCTGATCTTAGGGGCGCCGGAAAGTGTTCCCGCCGGGAACGTAGCCTTTATAACGTCAAACGCATCCTTATCAGCCTTTAACTCGGCAATCACATTTGATACTATATGCATAACATGCGAATACCTTTCAACAATCATGAGCTCATCAACCTTAACCGTTCCATATTTCGCAACCCGACCGAGGTCATTTCTCGCGAGATCAACAAGCATAATATGCTCAGCTCTCTCTTTGGGATCGGATAGCAATTCCTTCTCAAGCACCTTGTCGTTGGAGGCATTTAACCCACGGGGCCTCGTACCAGCGATCGGTCGGTTTTCGATCTTGTCTCCCTCTACACGAACCATTACCTCTGGCGAAGATCCGACAAGATACTCTTCATCCATCTTTAGATAAAACATGTACGGTGAAGGGTTTAATACTCTTAAAGCCCTGTATAAATCGAAAGGTATAACATTAAGATCGGTTTCCCATCGCTGGGAGATGACCGATTGAATTATATCGCCCGCCCGAATATATTCCTTTGTTTTCCTGACAGCTTCCAAAAACTCCTGGCGTTTAAAGTTTGACTTTAATCTCGGAGATCTTGTCTTATCTGAAAAATTCCCGGACCCGGATTCACGTCGAGGTAATGGTGATCGAAGTTCTTCTATTAAATTCTCAATCTTTTCTACTGCTGTCCTATAAGCCCTTTTTGCTTCATTTGGTTTTGATACATAGGCATTAGAAATGATCTTAAGCTTGTTATTGATGTTGTCAAATACCAAAACCGAATCAGTGATCATAAAAACCGAATCCCAAAGTTTAAGATCATCCTTTGCAATCTCCGGAAGCTTCTCAACAAATCTAACCACGTCATAACCGAAATAGCCGACGGCTCCGCCATGAAATCTAGGCAAATCCGTATTAACTACTGGTCGATATCGTGATAGCAGTTCCCTTAAAGAATCGATGGGGTTCCCCTCAGTCTTTACTGCCGTTCCGTTCTCTATGATTTCAATATTACTCTCTTTTGACCTGAACACTACAGACGGTTCTGTCCCAAGAAAACTGTACCTGCCCCACTTCTCTCCACCCTCTACACTTTCTAGGAGGAAAGCATAGTCACCGGTTTCAATCTTCCTCAAAGCAGACACAGGTGTGTCAAAATCGGCCAGGATCTCGGTCCATACAGGAACAAGATTCCCATTTTTCAACTTCTCCTTAAACTCCGTAAAAGAGGGAAAAATCATGCTCAGAATGATATAAAGGGGAGTTTTTAAAGTCAAGAAAGTGCGTTGACGAGAGAACCATGTATATTGTATTGCTATAGGAAATTATCGACGAAACAGCGGAGGCCCATGATCAATGTTAACAATCAATCCTCGAATCTTCAGAGAGTACGATATTAGAGGAGTAGTCGATGATGACATTGATGAAGTAGTCGTCGAGACTATAGGAAAGGCCTATGGAACATACATGAAAAAGCTCGGCAAGGATACCGTGACTATCGGGCACGACTGTCGACTCAGTTCACCATATCTTTCTGAAGCAATGATTACCGGAATTACATCGGCGGGAGTCAATGTAGTTGATCTAGGCATGGTTACAACACCTATGGTCTATTTCTCCCTTTTCAATCTTGCCGTTCAGGGGGGAATTATAATCACGGCGAGTCATAACCCCAGCGAGTACAACGGAATAAAGCTCTGTGTGGACAGGGATTCGCTCTTTGGCGAGGGCATACAAAAAATCAGAAGAATTGCCGAAGGAGGAAAATTCCTCAAAGGCACCGGTACAGTCAAAACGCTTGACATAATGGATAGTTATTTAGACCATCTACGAAAGAACGTTGAAATCGATCCAGGGTTGAGAGTGGCGATTGATTGTGGAAATGCGATGGTCGGTATTGTGGCACCAAAGATTTTAAGGGACTTTGGTTGCGAATTAACAGAGCTTTATGTCGAACCAGACGGGAGGTTTCCTAATCATCATCCAGACCCGACTGTAGAGGAAAACATTAAAGACCTTATTGATGCCGTCGAGAGCCAAGGGCTTCAGCTAGGCTTAGGGTTTGATGGAGACGGTGACAGAATTGGGGTCGTCGACGAAAAAGGAACTATAATATGGGGCGACATGCTGGTTCTCATATTTGCGAGGCAAATCTTAAAACATAATCCTAAAGCGAAGATCATCGGAGATGTGAAGTGCTCGGCGAGACTGTTTAAAGATATCGAGAGCCATGGCGGCATTCCGATAATGTGGAAAACCGGACATTCACTCATAAAGAATAAGATGAAGCTTGAAAAGGCGGCACTGGCAGGCGAGATGAGTGGGCACATATTTTTTGCCGACAGATATTACGGCTATGATGACGCGCTGTACGCAGCCGTGAGACTACTTGAGATTATCTCCAAAACCGGAAAAAGAACATCGGAACTGCTAGAAGGTGTCCCGGATGCCTTCTCAACTCCCGAGATACGGGTTGATTGCCCCGATGAAACGAAATTCAGATTAGTTAATCAAACTAGAGAAGAGCTTAAGAAAGACTATAATGTAATAGATATAGACGGTGTAAGGGTAGAATTTCCCTATGGGTGGGGTCTAATCAGGGCGTCAAATACTCAACCGGCATTAGTTTTAAGATTCGAAGCCGATTCCCGTGATAGGCTTGAGCTGATACGTTCTATTATTGAAGATAAATTGGAAATTGTGAGGAACAAGTTGTGCTAATTCTAGGTAGCCGCTTAATGAGTAGCAGTTAAATCCGGATGGTTTCTCCGATTCAAAAACAATTTTTCTTATGACCGTGTATCACGTTAGCTATTCGATGGCGTTATTATTTAAACAGTTTTTAGGTATTGGAGGAATGGTCCATGCAGACCTATGACATCGTAGTGATCGGCGGCGGGGCAGCCGGACTTACGGCCGCTGCGGGATCTGCAAAGTTTGGACTTAAGGTAGCATTGATCGAGAAGGAGAAATTAGGGGGTGATTGCCTCTATTACGGCTGTGTCCCAAGTAAGACTCTAATTCGTTCAGCAAAAATTGTTTCGTTAATCAAGAGGGCTCATGAGTTCGGACTTCATAAGGCCAGTCCATCGTTTGAATTCGAAAATGTGATCAGCCATGTATGGGAAGTGATAGAAAAAATAGGTGAGCACGACAATCCAGAGAGATTCAGGAAAATGGGGATCGACGTAATTTTCGGCGTGCCAAGGTTTATTTCTTCAAGGGAATTGATGGTTGGCGGGAAGAAAATTAGAAGCAAAAAGTTCATCATCTCTACAGGTTCCAGCCCGTTGATACCCGATATCGGGGGTCTCAGACAAACAGGTTTTATAACTCACCTTGATGTTTTTCATTTAAAAACACTTCCTGCTTCCATTATTGTAATCGGTGCCGGGCCGATTGGAATGGAGATGTCTCAGGCATTCGCAAGATTCGGCTCCGAGGTAACTGTGATAGAAATGGAAAGTCAGATCCTGCCTAAAGAGGACATAGATATATCTAAAACACTCGAGAGTTGTCTGGCAAAAGAAGGAATTAGATTTCACACGGGAAAAATTGTAAAGCGTGTTAATAATGAGAATGGGAAAAAGGCCGTCTTGTGTGTAAAGGACGGAAAGGAGTTCGTACACAGGGCAGACGAGATTCTGCTGGCTGTCGGACGCACCCCCAACACCCAAGGACTAAATCTTGAAGCCTCAGGAGTCGAACACACCGAAAAAGGCATTACGGTAAACAGCAATCTCAAGACAACCGCCAAAAACATATGGGCTTGTGGCGATGTTGTGGGGCCCTATCTCTTCACACACATGGCTGAATACCAGGCTGGAATAGTACTCAGAAACGCACTATTCAGGTTGTCGGCGAAGGTTGACTATTCAGCAGTTCCATGGACAACATTCACCGATCCAGAGGTGGCTCACATAGGACTGACGGAGAACGAAGCTATAGAAAAGGATTTAAACTACACCGTCTATAAATACAACTACAGCGACGTAGATAGAGCGATCACAGAGGTAGAAGGTCACGGATTCGTTAAGGTGTTAACCACCGGGTGGAAAGGAAAGATAATTGGGGCTCACATAATAGGCCCAAACGCCGGCGAATTGATACACGAGCTTATCTTGGCAATAAAAAAAGGGTTAAGCGTAAAGGATATTTCTTCAACAATCCATGTCTATCCAACACTTGCCCTAGGCACAAGACAAACCGCAGATCTATATTTCCACGACAAGCTCTTCTCACCCGGTTGGACTCAAAGGTTCTTAAGACTTATCGTAAAATTACTTAATTAGGAAACCAGTCACCGAGACCTAATAGTTCAACTTTAATGAAACTCCCTGCAGCAAGCTGCAGAGTATCATAACAGAAACTGAAAGTCTCAGATGTCATTGCGAGAGACTTAAAAAGTCTCGAAGCAATCTCCTTCGGCATTGGCAGAGCGTTTGATTACCCATTCCATTATAGGATTAACGTAGCAGATTGCTTCGCTAACGCTCGCAATGACAC
>JBAUII010000003.1:0-7991 GCA_049682815.1 Thermodesulfobacteriota bacterium
TTTCAGGGCATTTCATTTCACTCCGTTGCCATATAAAGATCCATTGGCTCCTTGAGTCCCGCGAGTTGTTCAGTTCCTCGCGCTGCAAAACGAATGCCCGAACCGGCGAAAAGCGCTGCCAGGGAACCTCCTTCCGATATACCAAAGAGTGTGGCAGTCTCGATATTCACGGCATCAAGAACAGCTCGAACGTCGTCCATACGTTCATCCATGTTTGGGAGATCCGTCACGGCATCCGACAAACCTGTGCCTCGCTTGTCAAACATAACAACCCGCGAGAAGCTCCCCAGCCGGCGTAACCAACGAGCGAAGTTCGGCTCGTCCCAGTAGTTCTCGATATGCGAGACAAATCCCGGGATCAAAACAATATCAATTGGCCCTTTACCGAAGACTTGATATGCGATATGGACATTTCCGGTCTTCGCGTAGCGTGTTTCCGGCATCATCATCACTGCAATAATTTAACGGAAAAAGCCTTTGAAAGAAAAGGTCTTGAATTTACCGCTCAATTTCCGTATTGAATGACTTCATGCATCAATAATAAATATTCTTAATTCCTTGCTAAGTGTGAGGTGTGAGATGTGCCACTCTGATTCAACCAAACTTCCCAATTGGCATTATACTTAACTCATATATTATGGTTGCAAGGGTGTTAAGCAGCGCTCTATTGGGTGTTGACGCATATCTGGTGGAGGTAGAGGTGGATATCGCATCTGGATTTCCACATTTCTCCACCGTCGGACTTCCCGAAGGTGCCGTTAAAGAGAGTAAAGATAGGGTAAAAGCAGCGATTAAGAACTGTGGGTACTATTTCCCTCGGAAGAGGATTACAGTAAACCTCGCCCCCGCGGACAGGAGGAAGGAGGGGTCAGCCTTTGATCTACCGATATCGGTTGGCATTCTCTCTGCGATAGGAATCCTTAATTCAAATTGTACCCATGAATATGCAATCCTGGGGGAATTATCTCTGGACGGGAAGGTCAAGGCGATCAAAGGTGCGCTTCCGACCGCTATCTGTGTGAGGGATTCAAGACTCAGGGGATTGATAATTCCAAAGGAGAACGAGGAGGAAGCGGCCGTGGTAGAAGGTGTCGATGTATTGGCGGTTGATTCACTCCACGACGTAGTGGAGTTCCTTTCGGGAAAGTTTGGGATTCAGCCGACAAAGATTGATGTTGAGCAGGTTTTCAAGCAATGCCGTGAGTACCAGATTGACTTCCAGGAGGTAAAAGGACAGGAGCATGTGAAAAGGGCTCTTGAAGTAGCGGCAGCAGGGGGTCACAACGTTCTCATGATGGGTTCGCCGGGGACAGGAAAGACGATGTTGGCGAGGAGACTCCCGTGTATCCTGCCGGATATGAGCTTCGAAGAAGCCCTTGAAACGACAAAGATTTACTCAGTCTCCGGAATGATTCCTGCACACTCGTCGCTGATCGCGACAAGACCATTCCGCTCTCCGCATCACACGATAAGCGATGCGGGCTTAATTGGAGGTGGCGCTATTCCGCGGCCGGGAGAGGTCAGCCTTGCCCACAATGGTGTTTTGTTTCTCGATGAGCTTCCCGAATTCAGGAAGAACGTTTTGGAGGTGATGCGTCAACCCCTCGAAGACGGCTTTGTGACAATCTCAAGGGCGCTCACCTCGATTACCTACCCATCGAGATTTATGTTAGTCGCTGCTATGAATCCTTGTCCATGTGGTTATTATGGAGATCCACTGAAGGAATGTACATGTTCTCCCATTCTGATTCAAAAATACAGAGCAAAGGTGTCGGGTCCGCTTTTGGACAGAATTGATATTCATATCGAGGTCCCACCCGTCAGGTACAAAGAGCTTTCTGGCGAGGACAAGGGCGAGACGTCTTCTGAGATAAGAACACGAGTGAACACTGCACGCGGGATTCAGAAAGAGAGGTTTGGGAGGATGAAGATTCACTCCAATTCGCAGATGCCTCCGAGGGTTGTGAGAAAGTTTTCAAAGCCTGATGAGGCAGGGCATAAGCTCCTCGAGACTGCTATAAACAAGTTTGGGCTGAGCGCGAGGGCATATGACAGGATCCTGAAAGTGGCACGCACAATTTCCGATCTCGAAGGCTCTGAGCAGATCAAATCACACCACATTTCAGAGGCAATACAGTATAGAACGCTGGATAGGAATTTGATTTAGGGAAGTGGCGACAGATGTCACCAATTATTAGCGAGGAGTATAAGACTAATCGAAAAGTATTATCAATTATAGGCTCGATAATCATCTGGCAATGGGGTTTGACTTCATTGGTTTAACTTATTAACTTTCATAAGGTGAGAACTGTAATCTAGTAATCAGCAAAATGCCGACAGTCAGGGGTATCGTTGGTCCTTATCGTTTTTTCTTTTATAGCTTTGATTGTCAAGAGCCAATGCATGTACATGTTCAGCGAGAAAAAATGATATGTAAATTCTGGCTTGACCCAATTTCGTTGAGCCAAAACTATGGTTTTTCACCAAAGGAGGTTAACGTTATACGTAGAATGGTTAAAACCAATCTTAAGAAACTTATTGAGGCATGGCATGAACATTGTGGTTAAAACTGATTTGAAAATCAAAGACGTTAAAGTTTCCAAAGACACTATAACTGCCCATCTTACCGATGGACGTACGATTAGTGTACCCATAGCTTGGTCATGGCGATTAGCGGAGGCCACACCCGAAGAGCGAGCTAATTTTCAGATTATAGCTGACGGCCACGGCGTTCACTGGCCTGATATTGACGAAGATATTAGTGCTGAAGGAATGTTATATGGTACGCCAGCCCACCGACCGAAGCAAACGAAGTCAAAATATAAAAAAGGTCGGGTCGGGGGTTGAAATACGAGGTTTTCTTTAATGGTCGAGTTAAGGTGCCAAGGGTAAACGGTGTAAACGGTGCCAGGCATGCATATTGACTTAACACTTTGGAAGCAATAAAAGTTTATTCATCCTCTATATTGCGAGCGGCTCAATATTAGCCATAAATCCCACTTTGTAGCGAAGGATAGTTACTCATTATTCTGGCAAGTTTTTTACCTAAAACTCATTCCACTCCCTGTCTGACTGACCCAAATATTCTATTTCTAATCTTTCTATGCAAAATACAATCGTCTAAAGTCAATTTGCATGCCTGGCCCCAAATTTATTTGAAATAATGGGGTCATTGCTTGACTTTGTACTGGCTATATACCTTCATAACGCGGAAAAGCTAAGCAGAAGATATTCTTGGAAGACGCCGATTGAAGGAATCTTCTCGATCTAACCGACAGGGAGATAGAACAGCGAAAATGGAAGTACTATGCCTATTGTGAAATGAACACTCACTACGATCTATTTTTATGTTTCGTTTGATGAAATGATGGATCGGAGAAATGCTGGGGCATATAGAGCGAGGGTGTACTTGTTGAGCGGTGTGGCGAGTCCGGAGCTCAAGGCTGTCGCAGGGGAATTTAGCATTTCGACCACGAGCGTTTCAAAGATGCATGAAGAGATTGAGAGAATGGGCGAAATCGACCTAAGACTCCAAACAATGCTTAGGAGTACAAAGTCAGGCAATGACCCCATTCTTCTTTTTGCAAGAAATTTCAGAATGGCAATTTGACTAGTTTTTATTAATAAAAACTTAACTACTGGGCTTCCGTACTCTTTCCTTTCGACTCGCTCGCCTTTGAATCGCCTGAAGGCTTTACCTCCCGCTTCTCTACCTTCTGCCTGATTACCATCGGTTTTCCAGTCCTGTAACGCTCAAATCTCGCTAGGGCCCGTTTTTTTGCAAATTCTGAACTCTCTTTATCATAAGTGACCTTTACATCCGAGGGCGCTATAAACCGGCTATCGGGGATTTTCCGTTTTTCCTCTATCTTTGTTGCAATTAATTCATGTGAGGATCCTATCTGCTCTGTGATTATCTTGAGTGGAATCTTAGCGGTCCTCCAAATCCAACTCTTGTTATAATGATAGTATTCCTGACCGCTCTCCAAAAGCTCAAATAATTCCTTTGAACTCAATTTTTCCCCGCTCTCGTAAACATCACATTGACGTCCTAATATGGTATCTGTACCTACCTTTTTCCCTAAACCGAGCAGGTCAAAAGAGATAATCCCTTTCTTCTCCATCCTGCCGTAAAAAGCCTTCTTCTCTTCTAATGATAAATTTTCGTAGGCAACTTTTCCGTACTTCTTGGAGTTATCTGTCTTTACCCCTATTTTCCCAGTTAAATTAACCCTGTATATGTAATCCGGGGTAAAAATCTGCAGGGTTTCTACATCAGTGGTCTTGGTTGTTTCCTTAGGGTCGGGCACGGCCATTTTTGTTAGTTTCGCAAGCTTATCCCCTTTTATGGAGACCACTTCCGTACCTCTATAAATCCTATCGTGACCATATTCGCTTTTGATGGCGTAGTGGATCACAGCACTCTTAAACGGATAGTTGGTTATATATGGATTTACAAGGTCTTCATCACCAGCAAATGATAAACAAGGAAAGAGCAATACAATCACGTTAACTGTCGAGAGTAACAATCTATTCATTTTTTGTCCTTTCAAAAAAAGGAGGGGGACTCAAGAGTGAGTCCCCCAGAACTGCTACTTTGCAAGAGGATTCGGACGGAGCTGAACCTTTACAATATATGTCTTTTGGTCTTCGACATGAAGTACAGGGTCAATCCCGTAATCAACCCATATCGCTCTGCCTTTCCACCCCGCATCAGGATCATCGATTCTGCCGTCTAAACCTCTATGGAAAAATCCAAGCGGATAGGGCATATGAATTCTGGTGAACGATTCGTCCTGTGGGTTGAAAGCAATGATTGAATCTGAACCGGTACCTGTGCAATAAAGTACGTTTTCTCCAAGCCCAAATGTGTTATCCTGGTCCACCCAATTGTAGTAGTGGTAATCGCTAAGTATATCCGTATTCTTAAACTTAGGGCCTGGTATTGGCCAGATGGTCCATCCTTCAGGGCACTGATCTCCCGAACCGCATGTCTGAGCGCATTGAGTTCGGTCAAACTTTGCCACGTGAGAACTGCCAGCCAAACACGTCCATATAGTCCCGTCTGTACCGTTGTCTATTCCTCTTGGTCCATACCCGCCCTGCTCAAAAGGAGCGTCATAAACCTCAAACGTCCTTGTCGTTGGATCAAAGCGCCTGATTTCTCCTGGAAAACCGGGGCTGGCTGACCAAACTGAACCGTCAGGCAGGTCTGCGATAATTCCATAGTTAAAACCACCTATGTTAACAGGGGGTGTGTCTTCGTCGCAATCATCATCCACCCTCATCCGTTCAAAATCCGTTGACTCAAACACCAATTGGCCCCGGCTATCGGCGTCATTATCCCAGGTATCTGGGTCGTAATTGTCAAGGAAGTGCTCGGTGTCAAACCACCCGAAGTAACTACTATCTCCGCTGAGCCAAAGTCTATCCTGACTATCAAATTGAAGATGATGTGTTCCAGTACAGGTATCTATCAGCACCATATCACCATTATTAGTATCATAAAATCCAAGCTGACGGTGACCGGTACCTCCCGGTTGAGTGTCATCAGGATTTACATCTTCACAGAAGTCTGGGTCATCACCATCATCCCTGATCTGCGTAGTCATCCATACATGGCCATGAGCATCCATCATAGGGTTATGAGGGTTAGCCGGATTGTGGTACACACCCACAAATGCCGGAGGGGTGGGGGGTGTGGGAGGATTTCCTAGACACCCAAGGGTACAGAAGCCCCACGGAGTGTCCCATCCGCCTACCGTAGGGATTTTGACCCTTCGAGATTCATGATTGATCGGGTCAGTCATGACCAACCAGTCATTTCCTAGGTCTACACCGTACACCGGTTGGTTTGGATACATAGTAGGATCCCGCTTATCTGTTGCGACTTCATCGTGAGCGTAGGTAAAAATGTCTCCCCATCTCCACTGGGTAATAACGACGTTTCTCTCTACCCCTTGGGGCCTGGGTGGGGTAGGAGGAACCTCGCCATTGGCAATTCTCATTCCCCAATCGCCAAAACGGTCTAGGGCGTAAGGTCTTGGCCAGCCATTAACACTATTCATACCGCCGGATTTCCCAAATTCTTCATCAAACTCCTCAGCGCTCTCTGGGTGTCGCGTTGCTAGGTTACCCACCTGGTGGCAGAGCTGACAGCCCAGCTTCAGCGTGCTTGACCATTGTTCATTAGAGTTAAAGTTGCTGACTGCAGAGATGTCGTCGGGGAACTCCATTAGCGAATACCAGTAATGTGCCGGAAAGACCTGGGCTGCCTCCTGGGGAGAAGAGGCAAGGTCGGCAAAGAGCTGAACTTTTTTCCCACTCGGTGAAGCCTTTATGGGCGTTGAGTCTTTAAGACCATATCCCCGCACCCATAGATCATACGTGGCATTCGGCAACTCCGGAATGACGAAATTCCCTTGATCGTCTGTAACGACAATCTTACGATAGATATCAGGTATTATATTACCTTGACTGATCTCATTCGTGTGAAATTCTTTTGATTCTGCGATTACCCATACCCCGGCGGCACTGCCGCCTTGCACGTGCACCTTTCCCTCAATGTAATCCGCCGAGGGCCCCATAGATGGGGGTTGACTATGTGCTTCTTGGTAATTTCCAAAGATGATAAGCGAAATTACCGCCCAAACAACACTTATTATCATTCCCCTTGAAAGATTATTCATAACGTATTACCTCCTTTTTGTAGTTTTTTATCCCCCAGCTACTACATTAGCATGGTAGATTCTGCAAAATCTAGTGGCAAAAGGCTCGATTTTTTGCGGTATAAATGGCCTATTTGTCGTAGTTACCCTTATAGCTTAGACGTAGTTATTTTACCTACGAAGTAGATGAAAAAGGGTAAATTATAATGGGGAGGAACAAAATGGATTTTTCAATCAATGAGATGCATTTTGATAGCATAACGGATTAATTCTGCATTTGATCCAAATTTCATTTTTTCCATAATGCGTTGACGATATGTTCTCACAGTTTTTACACTCAGATAAAGTTCGTCGGCAATGTCCTTTAAAGTTTTTCCTGATGCAATCATACATGTAACCTGGTACTCACGATTAGAAAGCTTCTCATGAAGGGGTTGTTCGAATCCTTCTTGTAAAGAATTGGCTAATTTCTCAGCTAGAGCCGGACTTATATACTTCCCGCCACTTACCACTTTTTTTACGGCCTTAACTAATTCGTCTGGCGCGCTTCTCTTATTTACGTAGCCGTCGGCCCCCGATTTAAGGGCTCTTATCGCATACTGCTCCTCGGTGTGAACACTCAAAATAAGCACTGGGAGTAATGGGCACTTACGTTTTAACTCCGCTAATACATCGAGCCCGCTTCTGTCCGCGAGGGTGATATCCAATATAACAATATCCCAATTTTGGGTGTCGACTATATTAGCCAGTTCCCTGGTGTCAGTCGCTTCACCAAACACTGCCATCTCAGGCTCATCGGAAAGTATTTGCTTTAGTCCTCGCCTTACAACAGAGTGATCGTCTACGATAAGGATTTTTATCATGGCATCTATCTATTAAGTGGTATTTGTACAGTAAGTCTAGTTCCTTTTCTGGGAATGCCAGCTATTTTTATTGTTCCTCCAAAAGGAAGGACTCGTTCTCGCATTCCAAGTAGTCCAAGCGAATTAGCGCTTGCTATCTCATTTTTTTTAATGCCCTTCCCGTTATCTATGACCTTCAATTCTAAATGACCTTTATTTTCACTAAAACCTATTTCGACTCTCGTTGCATTTGCATGGCGGACCACATTGGTCAAGGCTTCCTGCAGGATACGGAAAATCGCTGTGGTAAGTTGCTTACCTAATGTGATGTTCTCCACGTTTGACGTGCACGTGCATCCAATTCCTGTGCGAGTTTGAAATTCTTGTGCTTGCCATTCAATGGCTGCCCTAAGACCAAAGTCATCCAATAATACTGGCCTCAATTCTGTTGTAATCTCTTGAACCGTTTGGATAGCGGTAT
>JBAUII010000004.1:0-21934 GCA_049682815.1 Thermodesulfobacteriota bacterium
ATACTTGAGGAATATACCACCCCCTGTTACCATAAACGAGGCCGTGGAACTGGCAAAGAAATTTGGGACCGAAGAGTCTGGGTCATTCATAAACGGAATTCTGGATCGAATTAGGATAGCACTAGAAAGACAGGAGCTTTGAAATGCTGAAGGAGGCGATTTATAAAGTTGTTGAGAGAATTGACCTCGAAGAGGATGAGATGTCTGAGGTCGTGGAGAAGATGATGGAAGGGATAGCAACTCCGAGCCAGATTTCTGCACTGCTTGTAGGATTGAGGATGAAAGGTGAATCCATACCAGAGATTACCGGTGCGGCCAAGGTAATGATCAACAAATCAAAGAGGATTATATCGAGACACAAAACTGTTGTGGATCTTTGTGGCACCGGGGGCGATCAGCAAATGACTTTTAATGTTTCAACAGTTGCGTCATTGATCACTGCGGGGGCTGGGGTTCCAGTTGCAAAACATGGGAATCGCTCAGTATCCAGTCAGTCGGGTAGCGCCGATGTGTTAGAAGAGTTGGGTGTCAATATAAATATTTCGCCGGCGGGAGCTGAAAACTGCCTGAATGAAGTAGGGATTGTCTTTCTTTTCGCTCCAATTTATCATCCGGCGATGAGATTTGTCTCGGAGCCGAGAAAGGAGATAGGCATCAGATCAATTTTTAACTTATTGGGTCCAATTACGAATCCTGCCGGTGTTAAACATCAGGTTATGGGGGTATATTCGGGCGTTTTACTAAAGCCTATGGCTAAAGTGCTTCGGAACTTGGGATGCGTAAGATCAATGATCGTTCACGGTTCCGACTCACTCGATGAGATTACCGTTACCGGAAAGACGGAAATAGCCGAGTTGAAGGATGGAATGGTTAAATCATATCAATTTGATCCCGCGGATCTGGGTTTTAAAAGGAGGAAATTGGAAGAGCTAAGGGGTGGGAATACAGTTGAAAATGCGAAGACTTTACTGTCAGTCCTCAAGGGCGAAGATAGAGAAGCCAAAAGGGATATCTCAGTTTTGAATGCAGCGGCGGCTCTGGTGGTAGCGGGGAAAGCATCGGATATGAAGGAGGGGGTTGCTTTGGCTGAAGAGTCGATTGACACGGGTAGCGCTCTGAATAAACTGAATAGCCTGACAAAATTTACAGTCTCTTGGAAAGATAATAAATAGCAGCGAGTTCCTGATATCTTTTCCGCTATGATTCTTAATAAGATCATCGAAAACAAAAAGTCCGAGGTCGAGAGGACAAAGAAATCGAGACCACTCGATGTGTTGAGAAGTGAGTTACAAAGTCTTGAAAATACAAAGGGCTTCTATGAGAGCATAAGTCCTGATGGGAGTACTAAGGTTATCGCTGAAATTAAGTGCGCTTCTCCTTCCAAGGGGGTATTACGATCCGAGTTTAATCCTGTTGAAATCTCGAAAAGCTATGCCAGAGGCGGGGCCAGTGCGGTATCAGTCCTTACAGATTTTAGATTTTTTAAGGGTAGCTTAAATCACCTGAGGGACGTTCGATCTTCTGTAGAAATACCCCTGTTGCGGAAAGATTTTATCATCGATCCTTACCAGGTCTATGAATCGAGATTTTTTGGAGCCGATGCGATCCTTCTTATTGTAGCGGCCCTCGATCCCACAATTCTAAGGGAACTCTTGGAACTCGCTCATTCGTTGGATATGGATGCGATCGTGGAGATACACGACGAACGGGAACTGGATAAAGCAATTGAAGCGGGTAGCAAAATAATTGGGATAAACAACAGGGACCTGAAGACTTTCGATGTGAGCCTTGACACCTCTTTAAGACTTTGCAAGCTAATCCCGAGGGAAAAAATCATAGTCAGCGAAAGTGGAATTAGTTCTAGTGATGATATAAAAAGACTGAAGTCCGCGGGTGTAAATGTTTTACTTATCGGAGAAAGATTTATGAGGGCTCCGGAGCCCGGCGAAGAGCTCAGAAAGCTGCTCCTTGAGTGCAGCTGATTCCCTTTAGTCTCGGGATCATTTCTCGAGTACGACCCCCATCCTAACCTTCCCCCTTTGTGAAAGGGGGAAGGGATTGTTGTTTAAGAGGCGCGTGATCAATCTCCTCCTCCACAAATGGGATTAAGTTATACCCTTCCCCTTTGAAGGGGAAGGCGAGGATGGGGATGAAGGTATCGCGCACATTTTTATGATTCAGATCAGGTCTAAGTCAGCGAGGATTTTTCTATGATCAAATGCGAGTTTTAAAGATGTCAATTCCTCCTTAGTAAATGCCTTTACCTCTTTTGTTTCCTCACTGGTCTTTAATGTTCCGCCCACCGGTTCGCATAGAAAACAAACCGACACGAAATGACCCCTGGGGTCTCTCTTTGGATCGGAATAGACTCCGAGAAGCCTTTCTACTCTCACATCGAGACCGGTTTCCTCTTTTGCTTCTCTAATTGCTGCGCTCTCGACAGTTTCGCCATATTCAACGATTCCGCCCGGAAATGCCCAGTGGTCCTTGTAGGGGTCATAACTCCTTTTTACCAGGATTAATTTTGTATCGCTTGTAATTATAATAGGATCTACGGTGAGTGTGATAGTCTTTGAGATACTCTTAGGATTCCTTTTAACTGGGGATGCCATTTATTGTACGTCGTATCAGCCGAATAATCAAAGGAGAAAATAACGGAAAAAAGTTTTCTCTTTATGTGTTAGAATATGTCTTAAAAAATTCGAAAATAGAGATCATTATTCATATGGAGATAGGAAAAATGGCTGACGAAAAAAAAAGGAAGAATCCCAGAATTGCCCTTATTCTCTCTGCGATATTTCCTGGTCTTGGTCAGATATATGTCAAGCAGATACCGAAGGGCGTGGTTCTTATCGCTCTCAATTTGATTATCAATTATCTTTTAATTAATCCCCTTGAGGCCATCATGGAGTCTGGAGGTTCGGTTACCGATATGTCAACGTTATACATCGTTCTAGGTTATACGGTGGCTGGGCTTATATTGTGGATTTATGCGATAATAGACGCAAAAAAAACGGCAGAGAGAATCAACAAGGAGATAGAGGCCTGAAAAGAGAGATCGGAAATTTTGTAAATAGCTCGGAATAGGTTTATTGAATCGAAAGGATTTGAATGGCCTTCCAAAAATTGCGTTAAGAGGATGAATGTCATAGACTGTCATGCTGAACTTGTTTCAGCATCTGTTGTTTTGAATAGATCCTGAAATAAGCTTGTGCTTAACCATGTCCTGGCGGACGGTTTGTTCAGTATTAAGAAAATCACACATAAAGACGTCAGAATCCCCTCCTTTTTCGAAAGGAGGGTTAGGGAGGATTAGAGAGTGTCTCGTCTCAGAAGCTGTGCTTAAAAGTCGCCGCTTACCGGCGAGTTCTTGACAAAGAATCGGTTCATACCGCAACAGTTATCGGTGAACCCGGTTCGAAGATGCTACGCAGAAGCATGGGCCTTGAGAACCTTTAAGTGCCTGGCCGTCTGTTTTATAAGCTCATTTATTCCCTCACCGGTCACCGCTGAAATGGGGAAGACTTCGACTCCAAGTTTTTTAAACTTTTTTCTTATCTCTACCAGTCGTTCATTTGCTTCCTTGAGATCGATCTTGTTTAGGGCGACAATCTGAGGCTTTTTTTTAAGATCGGTACTATAGGCTTCAAGCTCATCGTTCAAGATTTTGTAGTCTTCTACAGGATCTCTCTTCGTAAGGGGTGATATATCGATAAGGTGAATAATAATCTTTGTTCTTTCAATGTGTTTTAGGAATGTTATGCCCAAACCAGCGCCCGCATGCGCTCCTTTTATCAAACCGGGGACGTCGGCTACTACAAATGTCTTCCCTTCGTCGTAGCTTACGACTCCCAGATTTGGGGTGAGTGTTGTAAAAGGATAGTCCGCGACTTTTGGACGTGCTGCAGAAATTTTGGAGATCAGGCTCGATTTTCCCGCATTCGGGAAACCGATCACGCTCACGTCAGCAAGGAGTTTGAGCTCGAGCTTAATGGTCTTTTCTTCCCCTTCCTCACCTTGCTCAGCGTACTTTGGGGCTCTGTTTACTGACGTTTTAAAGTGTGAATTTCCTCTCCCACCTCGTCCACCATTCGCCACTACTATTTCTTGACCGTCTGAGACAAGATCACCCATTATTTCGTCCGTTTCATAGTTCTTGACAACTGTGCCCATCGGAACGGGGATTGTCAGGGATGGAGCTGTTTTTCCGTGCTGATTCTTACCCCTTCCATGTTGACCGTTTTTTGCCCTGTAGTGCCGTTTATATCTGAAATCAAGGAGGGAATTCTTGTTGGCTGCGGCTTTGAGCACAACGTCTCCACCATTACCTCCGTCGCCCCCGTTTGGACCCCCTCGGGGGACGAACTTTTCCCGCCTGAAGCTCACACATCCATTTCCTCCTCTGCCGGATCGGACTAATATTTTTGCCTCATCGATAAATCTGACCATTTTATCACTTCTTGTCTTTGCTAATTCGTAATCATTATGCCGGCTTTAATTCGTGTACTGTAAGTAATAGAAAAATAATGAAATTTTGATACCGACACAAAATGGCCTTCGAATCTTTAGGTAAAATTAGTATTAATAATCTTAATAGGTCATGTTTATGAAAACCTGAAGATTATACTTGGTAAATATGATAATTGGAGCACCTAAAGAGAGGAAGATCAATCAGTATAGGCTTGCCTATACACCCAACACCATTAACGTCTTGGTGCAGAGGGGCACAAGCTCCAGTTGTTTAATACCTTCGTAATTGGTATATTGTTACGAAACTGTTACCGCATAACAATTTAAAATCTAATTAATAAAATGAATTCGTCTAAGGTTTTATCCATAGCTTTAACACTATTGGTCATCTCATCATTTGGCTGTGGGAAAAAGAAGATTGATCAGGGATTGAACGATGAGCAACTGTATCAGCAGGCTGTTGAAATGCTTGAAAGTGAGAAGAGAGGATTTCCCTGGATATTTACCGGAACAGATTATAAAACCTTGTTTAAGATATTAAAAGAAATACAGTTACGAGATCCATATAGCAAGTACTCTATTCTTGCCGAACTTAAGACCGCTGACGCCTATTTTAAAAAAGAGGAGTATGAGCAAGCGGCTATCGAATATGAAGAATTTTTAAAACGCCATCCGGGAAGTGATGAAGCCTCATATGCAACCTACAGGTTAGCGCTTTCGCACTTTAGGCAGGTGAAAAAGCCGGACAGAGACCCTACCAGTACGAGAGAAGCGCTGAAATGGTTTGAGTTTTTTATTGAGAAATATCCCGAATCGCCTCTGGTAGGCAAAGCTAATGAAAAGATTTCAGAATGTCGTAACAGGCTCGCGATGCGCGAAATATATATAGGTAATTATTATTCGAAGAGAAAAAATTTCAAAGCTGCCGCAAATAGATATAATGTGGTTGTGAGCCAGTATAGTGATACAAAAGAGTTTGAAAAAGCGCTTTATCTTTTAGGAAATTCTTATTTCAAAATGGGAGATAATATCCTAGCTAGAGTTACACTTAAGCGGGTTGTGGATGAATTTCCTGATACGGAATACCGCAGAAAGGCCGAAACTTTACTGCAGAAAATTGACACCAACGCCAAGGAAGAACCGAAAGAGGGATGATCAGAATATCCTTACTCTTTATATGCTTGATAGTCTTGGTCGGTTCTTGCGGCAACTCCGATCGAAAAGAGATAGAATCAGTACTTTCGCAAAGGCAGGTGGCATTGGAAACTAAAAACCTCGAACTCTATCTCGAATGTATCTCTCCTGGCTACAGGGTGGATAAGAATGGTGAGGCAATCGATATTGATAAGTTGAAGAAGCAGTTTGAGACAAACGTATCGCTTTTTGATGATATTCAAATAAGTAGCAAGGATCAAAGCATATATATAGAGGGTAATAGAGCGAATGTCGCACAGAGAACGGACGTGAAATTGCGTATTGATAAGGATAAAGGTGCCTTCAGGCTTAGTGAAAACCTCGTATTTGAGAAGATTGACGGTAAATGGAGGATAATTAAAGAATCGGACGCCGACTTCCTTGATGGTTTTGTGTTTGGGGGGAAAAGGTGAAGGTAAGTAGTTGCTTTATAAGCCAAACTGCTTTTCTTTTTCTTCTTGTTCTTCTTTGCAATTAATGCAGAGTGTCGCTTCTGGTCTCACTTTAAGCCTACTTTCTGAGATCTCGTTTCCACATTCTTCGCAAACACCGTAGGTTCCATCTTCGGTTTTTTGAATTGACTTGGTAATCTTTTGAATCAGCTTTCTTTCTCGATCACGTTTTCTTAGCTCCATGTTTCTTCCGGATTCAGACATAGCTCTATCGACTGGGTCGGGAAAGGGGTCGCCTTCGTTGATCATTTGACTCAGGGTCTTTCCAGCAGACCCTAAAAGCTGATTCATTTTTCCCTCTAACAAGTCCTTGAAAAACCGAAGCTTCGAAAACTCCATGGGAAAAATTATATCATTTGAGAATGATCTGTAAATGTACCTAATTGTCAATCACCGACGGGCAGAGCCTTTAGGTTCATTCTCTCATCCAAGATGCAAGAGAACATAGATTTCCGACAAATGGAGCAAAGGGAAGCTCTCTACTCGTGTATACTTAAGTTAGTCAAAAATAAGCTATCGATAAGGAATAATGTCTAAGCTGGTGAAATTGTCAGTCATTGTCACTGAAGAGAGTAAGTCATTACTTTCCGATTTTCTTCTCGGACTCGATGCATTTTCTGTGGCTGAGGATCTGTTAGATAACGGGAAAGTTGAGATCTCTGGATATTTCTCGCAGGCGATTGATATTAATCATGTCGTGGAGAGGTTAGAGGCTTACGCCGGCTTTTTGGATAGTATTATGCGGGGGATTTCAGTTGATAACATGATTGTAGCGGAGTTTGACAGATCGAGTTGGGACTTGTGGAAGGCCGAATTGAAGAAAGTAAGGGTTAGCGACAGGATAGTCATAAGACCTCCCTGGGAAAAATATAGTCCTACCGGTTCTGAAATTGTGATTGAAATTAACCCTGCTCTGGCTTTTGGGACCGGTCATCACGAATCTACCAGACTGTGTATCGGGTTCATCGAGCGGTTACTAGAGAACGCCGATTCCAAGAGGGTGCTCGATGCAGGTTGTGGAAGCGGAATACTTTCGATCGTTGCTGCGAAGCTTGGCGCGAAACGAGTTGTCGCCTTTGATATAGACAAGGTTGCGGTGGAGGAGACAAAAAAGAATTTAAGAAGAAACTCCATTTCTGACGCTGTGAATCTGGTTTGTGGGTACATAGATAGCATTAAAGGGAAATATGATCTGATTGTTGCCAACATATCGGTGGAGGAGTTGTTGCATATGAGGGATAGGCTCAAATCGAGGTTGAGCGAGGAGGGTTTACTGATATTGTCGGGGATCCCGTTTTTGAGGCGGGATGAGCTGCTTTCCGGGATAGAGGCGTCTGCATTGGTTTTACGGGAAGAACTTAGGGATGGAGATTGGATAGCCATGGTTTTCGGTGTTGATTAAAATCTTGACTGGCTTAAACTTAAGAAAAATTTGTATGAGTTAACCGGTGTTGCACAAGAGGTCTTCGACCATGTCTTCCTTTAAAACAATTGAATGGAAAGATGATAGGGTGGTGATGATAGACCAGAGGAAACTACCTATGGAGGAGGCCTACGTAGAATGTCTAACCTATGAAGATGTAGCTCGGGCGATAAAAGAAATGGTTATACGTGGTGCTCCAGCTATCGGAGTTGCTGCCGCGATGGGGGTTGCGCTTGGCGCGCTGAAAAGTGAAAAGAGGGATAAGGCCGAATTTCTTCGAGAGGTCGAAGACATATCCACTGAACTGTCAAAGACTAGGCCCACTGCTGTAAATCTTTTTTGGGCGTTGAGAAGAATGAAGGATGTAGTAGGTAAGTGTTATGAAGAGGATATTGATCTTATAAAAATGAGGTTGGTTGAAGAGGCAAAGAGGGTATATGAAGAGGATATTGAAATATGTAAGAAGATCGGCAGTGTGGGCGGACAGCTTATCGAGGATGGCTCCGTTGTTCTTACTCACTGCAATGCCGGTTCTCTAGCGACCGCAGATTATGGAACGGCCCTCGGGGTTGTAAGGAATGCATTCGAAAGTGGAAAAAAGATTAAGGTGATTGCGACGGAGACCAGGCCGTTTCTTCAGGGCGCCAGGCTTACTGCCTGGGAGTTGTATAAGGACGGAGTGCCGGTCTCACTAATAGCGGATGGTATGGCGGGGTATGTCATAAGCAAGGGTATGATAGATGCTGTTATCGTTGGGGCAGATAGGATCGCGTCGAATGGAGATGTTGCCAATAAGATCGGGACCTATGTGCTATCTGTTCTGGCAAAGGTTCACGGAATTCCGTTTTATGTGGCCGCCCCCACGTCTACAATAGATTTTAATTGCCCGAGTGGGGAACTAATCCCTATTGAGGAACGTGACACAAAAGAAATTACCCATATAATGGGCCATAGGATTGCTCCCGAAGTCAACGTATTAAACCCTGCCTTTGATATCACCCCAAATGAGAATGTAAGTTCTATTATTACCGAAAAGGGTATCGCGAGGGCACCATATACGGTAAGTCTAAAAGCGCTTCTGTAGTGACTATAAATTACCCTGCCTTTCTAAATCAATTTTGCATGAAAGGCAAAGCTTTGCGAATGGCATTGCTATTAGCCTCTCATCATCTATGTCGTCACCACAGCTTTCGCAAACTCCATAACTTCCTTCGTCAATCTTCTTTAGGGCTTCTTCTATCTGTACCAGCTTCTGCCGTTCTCGGTCCGTCAGCATGAGAGATAACTCTCGAGCCCTATCGCTCGTTGCATGGTCGTAAAAGTCCCCTACGTCAAACCTGAGATAATCGGATTCTGCCTTGATAGATTGGGCAACGTCCTCAATCAGTTCCTTTCTCATCTGGAAGAGGATGTCTTTGATTTGATTTTTGAATCGTGATTGTGATGGTTTTCCTCTTTTTTGTCTCTGTTTTCTGGTTGTCTTGGCCACTATCTTAGGTTTGGGAAGTGGTTTCGTAACCTTTTTCTTAGATGTTTTTTTCACAATCTGCTTAACTTTTGTTACTTTTTTAGATTTTCTGAGATTTTTCTTTTGAGCCATAAGTTCTAATCCTGACTTATCGAGATTTATTGGATTTTACAATCTTACACTATCGATAAGAAGGATATTAAGATAAGGATATTCATAGGTTTGTCAAGAGTTTTTATTAACTTTTTATTAACTTTTGAATTAAACTCATTTATTTTCTTTCCAAGAATTTGAAGCAATTATAAAGTAAGATCCCATTTGGGAGAGATGTTCATAAAGGAAGCGACAAATTTGCTTGTAACACCAGGAAAGCATGGTGAATTAGAGCGGTTATCTACGTGACTGTTCGTTTTGCAAATAGAAAATATTTACTTAAAATAACAAAGATTTTTTTCGAGAAAACACCGTGTCAACAACAGGTACCAATCAAAGAGAGTTTTGGCTAAGCAGGACCGGACTTATTCTAGCCATGGCTGGCAATGCAATAGGTTTGGGAAATTTCTTGCGGTTTCCCGTTCAAGCTGCAGAAAACGGTGGCGGTGCCTTCATGATACCTTATATCGTCGCTTTTCTTATCATTGGGATTCCGCTTATGTGGGTTGAATGGGGAATTGGGAGGTATGGAGGGGCTAGGGGGCATGGCACGTCTCCGGCAATTCTTAGTCTATTGTGGAATAGCCCCATTGCTAAATTTATAGGTGTATTTGGCTTGTGGATACCACTTGTCGTGGCGGTTTACTATATTTATATTGAGTCCTGGACGCTAGGATATTCTATATACTTTCTGATTGGTTATGGTCCAGAGTTGCCGAATAGTCCGGTATTGAATGTTGAAGGTTACCTAAAGCCCTTCGGCGATTTCCTTAATGATTACATAGGAGTCAGGGGAGGGAATTTTTTCTATCCGTCCTTAATGGCCTGTGTGGCCTTCATTTTTACGTATGCGTTAAATATGTCAATACTAATAAGGGGTATTTCAAAAGGAATTGAAATCCTGGCAAAGATAGCATTGCCTTCTCTCTTTGTTCTGGCCTTGGTATTATTTGTTCGTGTATTGACTTTAAAGACTCCGTACGGGAGTGCGATTCAGGGGCTGAATTTTTTGTGGGACCCGAACCTCAGCGCCCTTAGATCTCCAGAGGTATGGATCGCGGCGGCTGGACAGATATTTTTTACGCTAAGCCTTGGCTTTGGAGCTATCATAACATATGCCTCATATGTGAGACAGGACCAGGATATAACCCTAAGCGGACTTACCGCTGCCACACTTAATGAGACTGCGGAGGTAGTGCTCGGCGGATCAATTGCTATTCCTGCAGCAGTTGCTTTTTTTGGTATCGCAGGGGCTGTGTCAATTGCGAAATCCGGTGCGTTCAACCTGGGGTTCATCAGCCTTCCCGCGATTTTTGCGAGTATTCCAGCCGGTAAGTTCCTGGGTTTTTTGTGGTTTCTTTTACTTTTTTTTGCGGGATTGACCTCTTCGGTTGCCATTATACAACCGGTAATATCGTTTTTTCAAGACGAGTTTAGGCTGTCGAGGAGAACCGCTGTTCTGTTCACCGGGGCTATTATTCTTATAAGTGTACCCGTGATCATATTCATAAATAATACTCTAGATGAAATGGACTTTTGGGCCGGTACAATAGGAGTCGTTTTGTTTGGATTTTTAGAGCTTATCATATTTATGTGGATTTTCGGCGGTAATAGGGCGTGGGAAGAGATTAATAGAGAGGGAATAATTAAAATCCCGAGGGTATTCTATTACATACTAAGATATGTCACGCCTTTCTATCTGATGATATTACTTGGAACCTGGGGCTATAAAGCGCTTCCCAATGTAATTGAAAAGGCTGACTGGACAATCTGGGTCGCTAGAGTATATTTAGTAGGGCTATTCATTTTTCTAGCAGTACTTGTATTCCTTGCAGAAAGGAGGAAGAATAAAGAAGGTTATGGACATTGATGCTTTCATATTTATGCTTTCCTCGTGGGGTCTTATAATTGGAATACTTGTTTTTTGCTTAACAATGCTGTTTAGAAATCCCGACTCTGTAGCTGTTTTAGTTGATAATAATAGCAATGAAGAGCGATGAAAAAATTGAAAAAAGAAGTACCGCGTGTTTAAACTAAAAACCATTCGAATGCTCGAAGGCCCCTAGTGCTTGTAAAACCTCCTTTCCCACCTTTTGTAGTTCTCAGCAGCCTCTCTTATAACGGGTGTGAATATAGCAGCTTTTAATATAATCTGATTCAGGATATTAATAGGAAATTTCAGTGGTCTAACGAAGTCAACGAATAAAACCGCACGGAATCCAGACGTGTCATTCCATACCTCGTGATTGAACGTGTCGTCGAAGATCAGGCTTTTCCCCTCTTCCCAATGTTTTATTTCATCGCCTATGCGAATACGGCATTGCTCCTGGGGCTCGGGCACTATCAGACCTAGATGGTAGCGAAGCACCCCATTATAGGGTCCCTTATGAGCAGGGATATGTTTATTTGGCGAAAGAATAGAAAAAAAGGCAGTTTTCATACCAGGGATTTTCTTCAGGATACGAGCTGTTTCGGGGCAGCTCTTAGAATTCATTTCACCTTCTAATCCATAACCTGCGAGCATATATGTCTTCCATTGATTGTCATTTGTAATAGGCTTTGCCTGACTCGTTATTTCATGGAAATTGGGAAGCTCCTCTCTTCTTTGCATCACATTTTCAAGCTCGGCTCTAATTTTCATCCATTCTTCCTCTACTTCTATGACCCAGGGGAAGATAGAATTTTCATAGATAGGAGGGTTGCCATAGACTGAAAACCTCTCAATCAAACCCTCAGCCCAATTTATAATGGCTGATATAAACTTAGGTGCATAATTCTTAGGTGGGTTATATTGCTCTTTTTCTTTTATTATTGAAGAGTTTTCTTTTAAATGCTCACCGGTGCCTGTGTGTTTTGTCGGTTCATTCATCAAAGAAAACTCCGGAAGTAACCCTATATCAATCAGCTGAGGTAGCAGGCTTTAGTCTTTTGATCAGGATAATATCTTCGACTTGGTGTATCAAAAATAGTATCAAGGATATTGTAAGACCAAGAAATACCAGGGGATAACCAACGAAAATAGCGGCTACTAGAAATGCGAGAGAGTAGAAATTTCTCCTGCCCATCGGACGAATGATCAAAATCAATTTATGAAGGATTGTTCTGTTTTCTTTTCCCACCATTATATCTACTTTGAAGTATGATACCAAACTGCCTGAGTTTGTATATTTATGTAGGAAATAGAATGACCAGATTAAAAAGAATATGAAAATCCCCAGGTTCAGGACCCCAAATACTAAAATCAACGGACTCTTTGTAATGTTATAATATCCAATGGTCACGCCAATTATGAATGAAAGTATCGTCAACTGATCCGAGATGGTATCTACCCACTGCCCCTTCTTTGTTTCCATGAGCTTTATGCGAGCCACCTCTCCATCACAGCGGTCAAGAACGGTTGCGATCTGAAGAAAAACGGCACCCCATACCGGGTGTCCGATGGCGTAAAATGGACCGCACAGCATTCCGATTATGTTAATTAAAATGCTGATCATGTTTGGCGAAAGTGGAGTACGAACAAGATATCGACTTAAGCGCAGGGAAATTTTGCTGTTTATGTTTTTTGATATCCACCCGGTCATTGTTTTACCGACGTGCGAAAATAATAGATCTTCTGCCATCTTGGGTGATTTTTCGTCCGACGTAAGTCTCATCCAGTAACCATCTGAAAAATTTGTGAATCTTACTTTATCTCGACTGATTAGCTCCTGGGCCCAGGCCCTAAGATCCATAGAGTCCACTATAGATTTATCCAGAAGTTTGCCTGAAGCCATGAAGGCTCCAACCGCTTTGCCCCCGCTTGGGAATAGATCCTCTATACGGTCGCCTTTTGATTTTACCCATGCATCCCGAGTTTGATCAATTAGGAGTAGGACTTCTTCTTCATTGACTTTATTTTTGTTAATAAAATCTGATAGAGCACTGGGGGTAGTTACCAGATTTGACTGCAGAATCAATGAGGGAGTTGAACTAAAACTGACAGGTGTTCCTAGGGAGTGCCATTCGATATCGCCGTCTATCCGTCTGTCATTAACCAGTAGGTTCTTTAAAGATGTATCGTTCTTTTCAATAATAATAGAAAATCTTTTAATACCGGCCCTTTGAGCCGTAATGATGAGACGTTTAAACTGGGATATTTCTCCAAATACTATTTGACCAATTTGGCTTAGCTTTTCCCCATCCAAGCCAGTGCCGGCTGCTACAACTATTGCATGGTCCATCTTGATTAATTCGAATCTACAACTCGTAGTATCCTTTCTGTAAATGGTTTTTTAAGAAATTTATTAGAATTGAAACGTGCCTTAAATAGGTCACTGGGATAGTCTACATCCATCCAGAACAAATCATTGATGTCGAGTGATTTTACCTTATATCCTTTTTTAATTAGTCTGTGTATGGCAGAAATATACCACTTATTTTCTGCGCCATCTATCCTCATCTCTTCTTCGATCGCTCTTTTGAGAAATTCCACTCCGGTGTCTCTAAAAACCCTAATACCAACCGATTCGGCGGATGAACGATTTGTTAAGGATTTGCCAATTTCGATAATTCTTTTTCCCCGCATATGAACCTTCATATCTTCCTCTTCATAATTTTTCTTCACCTTGATGGGCAAACAGATCTTCTCTTCCCTTGCCCCAAGAGCTTGTTCGAGTACCTCGATCTCAAACACATCGTCACCGTTCATAACAACTATGTCGTGATCCATTTCTCCCCTGGCTATCCAAAGTGAAATGAGGCTATTGGTAGATTGATAAAAGGGGTTATAGAGTGTCTTTATTTTCATTCCTAACCCATCGTAATTCCGAAGAAAATTCTCAACTTTTTCAAAGCCGAATCCTACCACTATCACTACTTCGTCGATACCACAATCCCTAATATGATTTATTTGGTGCTCAAGTATTGTTTCGCCACCGATGTCGAGTAGGCACTTTGGTATATATTTTGTATAGGGATATAATCTTTTACCTCTACCCGCTGCTAGTATCACTGCTTTCATATAATCTTTCCATCCTTAGTGTGATTTTTTTCGAACCTTATGAATTTACTTAGAAGGTCGCTAGGGAGAAATAAACCATCAAGGTACACCCTTGTCCTTCCTCCTTTTATTGCTAACATTTATAACCTCCGAAAAGGGTTATGTCAATATATTTGATGTTTTTCCCGATTTTTTGTGTCAAATTGAGCAGTTCTCTGTGTAGGATTTCACAAGATCTTCGAGCTTGGTGAATTTAATTATGTTATTTCAACGATAAGTCTAGTTAAGTTTTAGCGAGTTTAGGTTCAAAAAAACTTAAACCCCTAATTCGCTTCAGGGCTTCAAAATTTTGATTAAGGTCTTGGATTACAAGATGTTCAGCTCTTTGCTAAACTCAGCTTTCGTAATCCAGGTTTTGTCCTTTTTATCCTATTATTGAGATCAACGTATACCAATCGTGGCTCGTGTTGCCTGCATTCTTCGTCACCATATGTTGCGAAGCTTGCAATTATTAGAGAGTCGCCTTTTCTTGCTAAATGCGCAGCCGCTCCGTTCACACATATTTCATTAGATCCCCTCTTCCCTTCGATAACGTACGTGAAAAATCTATGGCCATTGGTTACGTTAAAGATATCGACCCTTTCGTAGAGATTTAAGTCAGCGGCATCCATTAGGTTTTTATCTATAGTTATGCTTCCTTCGTATTCGACGTCAGCTTCAGTAACCGTAACCCTATGGATTTTTGATTTGAGGAGTATCCTTTCCATCTTCTTGTTTCTCCTTAGAGCCTTATTTTATCAATAAGTCGTGTACTACCTAGCCTCACCGCAATGGCTAATAAGTCGCCGCTTTCGGCTAAATCCTTGCTCTCCAGCGTTTCCGGATCGCAAATTTCCAGATAATCGATATCAAAAATATTAGCCTCTTTAAGAAGTCTTCCACCCGCCTGTTTTATCGTTTTCGATAGGTTCGAACCCATATCAAATTCTTCTTTCATTTTACGAAGGGTTTTGAAAATACACGTGGCCGATTTCTTCTCATCGGTTGAAAGATACGAATTCCTAGAGCTTAATGCTAAACCAGATTCGTCTCTGACGACTGGGCAGCTCACTATGTCGACATCAATATTTAAATCTTTTACCATCCTTTGAATTACCTTTAGTTGCTGATAGTCCTTTTCTCCAAATATTGCGATGTGTGGCTTCACGATATTAAATAGCTTAAGAACTATGGTAGCGACACCCCTGAAATGGCCTTTTCTGTGGAGTCCGCACAGATGGTTGTCGAGTTTTTCTACTTCCACAAATGTTTGGAAATCTTTTGGATAAATTTCTTCCGTCTCGGGTACAAAGACAAGATCTACACCAAATCCGTCCAATTTTCTTATATCACCGTCTAAATCACGTGCATACTTCATGTAGTCTTCGTTAGGGCCAAACTGGGTGGGATTTACAAAAATGCTGACAACGCATACATCCGCTCTTTTCATTGCTTCCCCTACCAGGCGTAGGTGAGCTCCGTGTAAAGCCCCCATCGTGGGAACTAAGGAGATAGTTTTCCCCTCTTTTCTTAACTCATTTGCTGCTTCCTGCATTTTGCTTACGGAGCTTAAAACTTTCATCGCATCAATTTCAATCGTAAGAGTGATTCATACTCGGAAATACTCCACTCCTCACCTCGTCTCTGAACTCTTCAACTGACCTCGCCATAATCTCCCTCAGGTTCGCGTATTTTTTGACAAATTTTGGGATCGGCTCCGGTGACAGTCCAACCATGTCATTAATCACGAGTACCTGCCCATCGCAAAAGGGTCCGGCGCCAATGCCTATCGTTGGAATGTTGATAGATTCTGTTATTTTTTTTGCAAGTCCCTGCGGGATACTCTCCAAAACAATCGAAAAAGCGCCGGCATCTTCCGCCTTTTTTGCAAGTTCAAATAAACCTTGAGCCTCTATTTCCTCCCTTCCTTGTATTTTATAGCCACCCATTTTAAGTACCGATTGTGGACAGAGTCCGATATGGCCGATTACGGGTATACCGGCCTTTTGTATAGCATATACACTTTCAACGTAAGCATCCGTTAATTCAATCTTTACTGATTCGGCTCCGCCTTCTTTAATAATTCGGCCGGCATTTTTTACAGCATCGTGTTTTGAGGCTTGATAAGACATAAAAGGCATATCGCTACATAGATGTGCAGTCTTAACTCCCCTTGCGACAATTTTTGTATGATAAAGCATTTCATCTATCGTTACTTGGAGAGTGTTTCCTAGGCCCTGAATAACATTGCCGAGGGAATCGCCTACTAATATAATATCAACGCCTGTTTCGTCGATTATGTTTGCAGTGGAAGCATCATAGGCGGTCAATACAACTAATTTTTCATTGCGTTTTTTCTTCTGAACAATAATTGGAACCGTTATTTTTGACATTTGAGTGATCAAGATATAAAAAAACCAGCGATGGGAAAGATTCCCATTGCTGGCACTGTAATTAAACCTCTTAAGCAGGTACGGACCTTGTTCCGTCCTTTTCTCATTCCGTTCAAACCGCGCCTCCGTCTCGGTCACCACGGGTGATCAGAGCGGGATTGTCAATCGCTTCTCAAGTGCGAGAATGCACTTATCTAATGCAAGAATTAACACTATAGAGTAAAGAACACTAGAAAAAAGTCAAATAGTTACGATTGCCATGATAATTAGATGAATTTCTTAGGCGGTTTTAACCAACATCTCATTATTCGTATTTTTCGCCACCCATGAAAGTTTTGTGCTTTGTCTTTTCCGATTGATTGAAGTGATATTATAATCTTCGAAAGGTCTCAGGTTGACTGGAGCGTTAATATCGAGGTTATCACTCCAATATGACCTTTCCTGTTAATCCATAATCCCTTAATCTAAGTGAAAGTTCTTCAGCCTTTACTCTTTGATCATAATGTCCAATTCTCACTCTGTAATAGTGTTTTCCTTCTATGTAAAAAGTCTCTATCCTTACGTCTTCATCGATTCGATGAGCCAATTCGTCTTTCAACATCAGAGCATTATTCTTATCGCTAAAGGAAGCTACTTGTATGGTGTATTTTGGATCAAAGAAATTACTCGACCTTCCAGGGGCCGACATTACTTCTACTTTCACGTTAGCGGTCCCATTTCTTACTAAACCAATTGACCTTGCCGCTGCATATGAAAGGTCTATCATACGGCCTTCGATAAAGGGTCCCCGATCGTTAATCTTAACAATTACATCCCTGCCATTTTCTAAATTAGTCACTCTCACGATTGTCCCCATCGGAAGAGTTTTATGAGCTGCGGTCAATGCGTTCTTACTGAATCGTTCGCCGGTAGCTGTTGGCAAACCGTGTTCATCAATCCCATACCATGATGCTATTCCTATCTGAGAATTGCCACCCATTGGATGCTCTTTCATGCCTTTTGCAGAATCGGCGCTTTTTTTTGAAAAAGCAGCACACGAAAAAAGGAGGGGAAGGACCAGAAGGAGGAGACCAGTTCCTCTATCCATAATTGCTTAGGATTGTATCATAATGAAAAATGATTTTGAAGATTCGTTTTAAAGTATCCTTGAATATTCACTTAGGGAGTAGAAATTACTTCGATCTTTACTTTTGCAATTCCCTTCTTTACTAATCCGATAGATTTTGCGGCTGCATGTGAGAGGTCAATGATCCGTTTTTTTGAGAATGGACCTCTATCTATTATGTTTACAATGACTTCCTTACCGTTACGCAGATTGATAACTTTAACTATTGTCCCGAATGGTAAGAATTTGTGGGCTGCCGTAAATTCGTGCATATCGAAGAGCGTTCCACTAGCTGTTTTTTTCCCCTGAAACTTTATTCCGTACCAGGAAGCAAGTCCAATATTTGAATAATGCTCAAAAGCAAAACCTTTATCGTGATGCAATGGAACAGAAAGGAGAAAAATTAGGAAGACTAATTTTAGCATCTTATCGGCCTTAACTTTAACACAAGATGATAGTTTTTTTCAAGATTTCTTGAGTTTATTTGTGATTATAATAAGATTATTCAATTATTTAACTTAATTGATGGTAGGAGCTTATGCAGGATACAGTTGAAGAATTTTCCTTAATTCAAAGGCTGCCCCCCTATGTGTTTGCGATTGTAAATGATATCAAATCAAAGGCGCGGGCTAGGGGAGAAGACATCATAGATTTGGGGATGGGCAATCCCGATCAACCAACTCCAAAGCACATAGTTGATAAACTAGTTGAGGCTTCTCGGAGTCCAAAAAATCACAGGTACTCTGCTTCTGCAGGTATTCCGAAACTGAGACTTGCTATCTGTAATTGGTATAAGAGAAACTATGGCGTTGATCTCGATCCTGAGTTTGAAGCAGTCGTAACAATTGGTTCAAAAGAAGGTATTTCTCATTTAATGCTTTCTATTATCGCACCTGGGGATACAGTAATAGTCCCCAATCCGTCTTACCCGATTCATTCGTATTCGGTAATCATTGCAAGGGGAGAAGTTCAAAGCGTGCCGCTTATAGACGGTGAGGATTTTATTGAGTCTATAGAAAAAACGGTTAAAGAGGTCTGGCCTAGACCGAAGGTATTGATAGTATCTTTTCCCAACAATCCGACCACCCGTGTTGTCGACCTAAGTTTCTTTAAGGATATCACAGAACTAGCCAGGGAATTTGGATTAATTGTCATTCACGATTTCGCTTATGCTGACATATGCTTTGATGGATACAAGGCTCCAAGCTTTCTTCAAGTGCCTGGGGCAAAAGAGGTAGGCGTTGAATTCTATTCGCTTTCAAAAAGCTATAGCATGCCTGGGTGGCGAGTTGGTTTTATGGTGGGAAATTCTAAAGTAATATCTGCTCTAAAGAGGGTCAAAAGCTATCTCGACTATGGTATTTTTCAACCAATCCAAATTGCCGGGATCTTGGCACTGAATGGCCCGCAGGATTGCGTTAATCAGATTAGAGAGAGATACATGTTGAGGAGGGATAAGCTCATAGAGGGTCTTGGTCGATCCGGGTGGGAAATTCCACAACCAAAGGGAACGATGTTTGTATGGGCAGAGATTCCTGAGAGATTCAAAAAAATTGGCTCTCTTGAGTTCTCTAAGCTACTCATTGAGCAAGCAAAGGTTGCCGTATCCCCGGGCATCGGTTTTGGAACGTATGGTGAGGGATTTGTGAGGTTTGCCCTTGTTGAAAATGAACAACGTATAATGCAGGCTGTCAGAGGGATTAGAAAGGTACTATCAAGTGGTATCTAGTAGTTACAGTTATTTTCACACCAAAATAATGCATTTGTAGTCTTGATTATCGGTCAGAAGTTGAAATTATAAAATAAATCTGCACCTGAATTCTCACCGCCAACTTGACTATCCAATGTTAAAAAATCAAAAATTTCATATTCGATAAAAACCCAATCGGTGGTAAGGGTACTAGTTCCAAGTGCGGTGTCCTGCGAGCCTCTTTGATACGAAACATACAAGTTGTCTGTTAAGTACTTCCCTACTTCAATTTCGGTCCCTCCTAGTCCGCTACCTATTCTCAAAACATCCGGCGACAAATCCTCGCCTAGGACGCCCTTGAGTTCATTTACCGCTATGCCTCCTGCAATTCCTGTCGCAATACCCTGAAGTGAGTTTCTCTCACCCGAGCCTATCTTGTCCGTAGAAGTACCAAATACGATATAAGATAGAATATCGGATTGCTCCATTGGAGGATCACTGCTGAACTTTATTTCGGGTTTCTTGGCAGTACCGACGATATTAATGAATGCGTTTACATTTGATACCTCATAGAGAGCCTGGATATCGAGTAAGGGATTGATTTCATCCTGTCCGCGAAAACTTACAGTTCCTCGCCGAATTGTAAATAGCTTTCCCAAAATTTTATAACTTCCTCTAATTGTGTTTGCGGTACCGAATATTTTAATATGTCCTCCGTATTCCTTCTTTATATCGAATGTCCCCTTTATTTCGATGTTTGCGCCCCTCCCCTTAATCCAAGTGTTCCGAGGAATGGATGCCTTAACGTCCATCGCGATGTTGTCTTCAAAAAAATCAGTCTTTTTAGTATCCTGAATGACGAACTCCTCTTGTTCGTCTTCGTCTACAAATTTGATTTCTGGCAACTTCTTTTTTGGCTCATCGGGTATGATAATCCGTGCCCTCGGAATTTTTAAGTCAGCCTCAATACTTATTTTCCCGTTGCTCCCCTTCAGTTCAATGTTTCCATCGATGTTTGCAGAAACAGCTTTCGGTTTGATTAGAAGATCATCCAGGTTTCCTTTGATGGTATATGAGAGTGTATCAAGGTCGATTTCACCACTAAATGTTCCTTTGCCGCCATCCGATGATATTTCGGCAGACCTCAGAAGACCCTTTTGTCCTTGGAACTCAATGAGCGAACTGGCAATCTTAAATTCATTTCTGAGTGAATATAACCTTAAATCAACATCTTCAAGCTTCAACTGACCATTGATGCTGGGACGCTCAACGCTTCCGGTGATACCTAAATCGGCGATTAGGGTTCCGTTTATTTGTTTGATCTCTTCAATTAAACCAGCGAGAGGACTTAGGTCAACCCCGCTTGAACTGATTTTGAGGTTCAAAGTGCCTCTCTTAATGTTGGGGGCAATGTTTTTTAAATTAAGATCTGCATTGATTATTCCGTTTGCGGAAAAGATTTCTCTTTTGTCTTTCACAATATCAAATTTGAGCTCGAGTCTTTTATCCAGGTAATTTATATTCAAGTTAGTGTCGTCGCTTTCAAACTTGCTATAAGCGAGGTTTTGAGTGCTAATATTTGCTTTAATAGTTGGTACATCTACTTTTCCATTCATGGCAATTTTGGCTGAAGCAATGCCTTTTAATGGAGGTTCAAGGTGCAAGAAGCCCGAAACTTCATCTAGATTCAGATTACTCACATTTAAATCAGCGTTAATTATGCCATTAATATCCCAAACTCCATTTGCAACAACCGAGCTATTGTTATAGTGAAGGTTGAATTCGTCTACAATAATTTTTTTTGGTGCTACAGTGATTAATATAGCGTCCCTATTTTTTAGAGCCTTATCGTCAAGGTTCAGCTCTAATTTGCTTATCTGTAATTTCTTTTCTTTGGAATTAAGGTCTTTCAGTTTCAGATCAACCTGATATTGTCGTGCAGCGTCTTCTATAATAGAGATTTCCGCTGTTATGTCCTTTTTGATGCTTTTTGCAAAAAGATTGATGCTTTCAAAATTATTGTCTTTGATTGAGATTTTATTGACAAGCATCTCTGCATCAAGATTCGGGTTACTAAGATCTAAAGTTCCCTGACCCTTGATTTCTATTGATTTCGCACTATAACTTTCGTCAAACTCAAAATCTGTAACATCTGCTGAAACTGTAACTTTTGGTTTGTTAATTTCTCCTTGAACCTTCCCTTCCGCCGTTAGTGTGCCCTTGAATCTAGCATTGGGAACGAATTCTGAAACAAGGTTCAGATTATTGACCTTTACTTCATATCCCAAATCCACACCTTTACCTTTTACCTTTGCCCCTTTTGTCTTAACTGTGAAGGAATCTGAGTTTAAGTAAAGTGTTTGTAAATCCAATGTCTTATCGCTAAATGACGCGTCTATCTTTCCGTCCGATATTCTTAAGCCTGAAAAGCTCGATGGAAGAATCTCTCCATTTACGCTCGCTCCAAAATTATCGAAGAAGACTCCCTTAATGGGTATCGATGCTTTAGTGGCTAGGTTCGCGGTTATGTTGCTTTTAAGATTTTCCCGAAGTAAAACAGATGCCACAT
>JBAUII010000005.1:0-49180 GCA_049682815.1 Thermodesulfobacteriota bacterium
TTTGTAGATTTATCCAAAAGCGGTGATCTACAAATCAAGACCGAATTTATTAATAAACTCGCCCACGAAAACTATAACCTTGAGATTAAAGATAACGTGAACTATGATAAGATAGGTGGGGATCTGAGCGGCGAATATCCGTAGGTTAAAACGTAATGGAAAGAATTTATTGAATCTAAAAGAGCTTCAGAACCTGAATTGAGAATTAGGTAATTCAAAGAATTACCGACCAACACTAAACCCCGCTCAGTAGAATCTTTTGAGCCCAGCCCGTATGAATCCTCATTTTCAGGAATTACACCCGTCTGTTGAACTGCTGTACCAAAGAAATGATGATTAACTATATCCGAGCTGCATGTAAAGTCCCACGAAGTATTGCTCGCAAGTTCCGATACGGCGTAAGACCCCGACGCTCCAAACGCAGTGACTAATATTAGAAAGATTAGGTATTTTTTCGTACTGTCGGCTTCGGCACCAACGACTATTCTGGAAAGAAGATTAAAGTGCTTGGTTTGCATCTTTGATCGAATAACTCTATATATTATACAAGCTAGGTTATTTTCCATAAATGTCAATATTAAATTCGCTTACAGTAACTTTAATCCGCAAGTTTCATCATAAGCGTAGTAAATAAACATAAATAATCACTTCCCATAGGCTCGAAGCGCCCTAATAGCCGGCGCGCTAAGTCCCAAACTTGACACACGCCCCTGGTCGCTTCTCAGTGATAACCATCTTATCTAACCCGGACCTGTTTCTTCCATTTTCATGTCTGTCTTTTTGATATAAGCAGCCCGTCCCTTCACTTCTCTTACACTAATCCTGTCACCGATCTGTATTCCGTCGAGCTTTTGATTGGTAGAAGAAAATCTAAAGCTTTGCCCATCGGGGAGACTCAAGGTCACAAGGCTCTTTTCAGGACACTTTTGAATCTCTGAGACCTTGCCTGATAATAATACCCCTGCTTTATTAACTTGAATCATAAAGAATGTGAGTCCTGCGCTGGAAATCACCAAAAAAACAAGGACAACTACCAAACCTATCATTCTTCTCATTTTTTGCACCCCCTTTGCTTTTAGTTTTTAACATACTCACACATACGTCGAGGTGGGTCCTCATAACCCACCTCCCTTACATAGCCACTTCTTACTTTACTTGGCTCCGGTGCTATGTTCAGCCGGCATTGCCACTTCGAACTTCTTAATCGAAATCACTTTGCCATTCTCAAGCGCTACGGTTACCTTTTCTCCAGCCTTGAAGCCCCGCAGCATTGCCGGTTCACCAAGCCTGTATGTATGCTCTTTACCTGCCTGGTCCTTGATTGTCAGAGTGTGGCCCTTTATCAGCGCGATTTCGCCCGTAGCCATGGTCGTTTTAGCAGCAGCCTGTCGAATAGGCTGCTGTGTCGCCGCAAAGGAACCCACACCTGTCATCGCAAGCATGAGAACCACTAAAGCAGAACCGATTAGCTTTCTCACTTTTATCACCTCCCTTCTGTATAGGATTAACTAAACTCTTTAATCTCTTTCTCATCGCAAAAACCATCCGTTACTCATCCAAATCTAGTGACAGCTTGAGCTCAATATATTCTCAAGCTGATTCCTGTAAAAATTGACATCTTTAATAAAACTACTCGGCCTATGCTGCCATTTAACGTATTCTTCGAAGATTATTTTCAATTTAATCTTCACAACCACCGAATTAAAATCCCAGTTGAGATCTTCGTCACCCCCGAAAAAGACGTTAAAAAATATCATTTGCTTTATTACATGCTGGTTCTTTATATCCCTCATGTCGAACCATCCCGTTCTTACCCAGCTATATCCCCTCCCAAAGGTCTGGGCAAGCTTACCTGAGAGCCCCAGCCTCTCAGCAGCAATCGATGCAAGGTAGCTGTAAACGAACGCGGCTTCCTCGGAAAAATACCCGTACCTTTGCAGCTTGTTCTCCATTCCAATGGCATTTTTTACAAAACGCGAGCCCCTCATCCCCTCATCCAAGTCAATCCCATTAAAGCCTTCGTATTCGAATTTCCCAATGTCACCGCATCTCTCGAGTGATGTTCTAATCTTCTCCCACTCCCCATCCGCTATCCGAAATACCTTCATTTTGTCCATAACTTTTTCTCCTTCGGCCGACTTGTGAATCGCACTCTGCCATATATGCAGAGACTTAAAATTCAACATCAGCCAGTTTTGCAATTGTCCGTTTCTGTTAAACGGATTAATACCAACTTCGTTTTGTTACTAAGAACTTAGGGGTTAGGAAAATAAGGGTGGAGATCTAAGGGGAGAAAACCCAAAGGTTAAAATGTAATGAAAGGAATTTATTGAATTGAAGTGAGTCTCAAAATTTAAATTAATAATTGGTAGAGTTGAATGCCCCGGAATATATACTGAAAACAGATCACCAGGTCTTTTAGATACTGAAACATCCGTATCTTCATCCTCAGAGGATAGGTACTTCTGTTGAATTGCGTCATCTAGATACGGCGAATTCAATACCGATGAACCCGAGACTGAGTCCCAGGAGGTCTCATCAAGCTGTTGAGGAAACGAAAACTGCCCCAATGTCCCAAATACTACAAATGAGAACAAAAGGAATTTAATTCTTTTAATATTTCTCAAGACCGGAAGTATTCCCTCATCGTATAACTTTCTCATCTATTCATCTCTCGTATCATCAGTACCGTATATATATCAAATAATCCATGTTTATAAAATGTCAATAGCAATCATTTTTGAAACCTTTGATTTTCTAAGACATAATTTCGTTTCTGAGAATATCACAAAAATGATTGGTTACACCTCTATCAAATCAGTACGATATAAGATTTATCAGAGCAAATTTTTCTAGGAGATAAATGTGCCAACAATTCCACATATTGAAAGACACTTCAGGGCTACAGAGACAGTTAGAGATATCGTAATCGGAATGTCCGACGGCTTGACAGTGCCATTCGCACTCGCCGCAGGGTTGTCGGGAGCAGTGGCATCAACTAGTATTGTCGTGACAGCCGGACTGGCTGAGATTGCAGCTGGATCGATTGCAATGGGTCTCGGTGGTTATTTAGCAGCGAAAACTGATATCGAACATTACGATACCGAGCGAAAAAGGGAGATTAGCGAGACAAAAGACGTTCCCGATAAGGAAAAAGGGGAAATTGTCGACGTGTTTCGAGGTTACGGTTTAACCGAAGATCAGATAGCACCCATTGTCGACTCGATCAGCTCGGAACGTGAAAAATGGGTTGATTTTATGATGCGCTTCGAGCTTGGACTCGATAAACCAGACCAGGCACGAGCACGAAATAGCGCCTTCACCATAGCAGCCTCATACATAATGGGCGGATTGATTCCGCTGTCCCCGTATATTATTTCCCATCAAATTAAAGTCTCGTTGCTCTTTTCTATTGCACTAACGTTAGCAGCCCTCTTTATATTCGGCTACATCAAAGCGCGTTTTACCGGGATAAACTCAATTCGCGGCGCGCTTCAGACAATACTAGTCGGGGGACTGGCTGCAGGCGCAGCTTATTTTATAGCGCGTATGATAAGTTCGTAATAGCCTGATAATATTATGATTAACGCTGAATACTCGGGTAAATGGATTTAAAGAAAGGGCGTGTCGATGAACGTATGGGAATTCTCATTGCTTATTTGGCTGGGATCCTTCCTAGCAGGGTTTTTAGGAGCTTTGACGGGACTAGGTGGAGGCGTGGTTATCATACCATTACTCACTCTGGGTTTTGGTGTTGATATCAGGTATGCGATAGGGGCTTCTCTAGTATCTGTTATAGCAACGTCTTCAGCCTCGGCCGCGGCTTATGTTAAAAAGGGATTTGCCAATCTAAGAGTGGGAATGTTTCTAGAAATAGCAACCACAATTGGGGCAATTGCCGGAGCTTCTCTTGCAACCAGAATATCAACCACCAGCATTGCTGTTATTTTTGGGATCGTGCTTATATACTCCGCGTATCAATCTGTTTTCCCTGGCAGGGAAAGTTCAAACCTAACGAAGCCAGATCTGATTGCTTCACGCCTTAGGATGGACGGAAGCTATCCGTCGCTCACCGGACAGCAGAGTTATCATGTACGGTCCGTTCCAGGCGGATTCGGTATAATGTTCATTGCAGGTATTCTTTCGGGTTTGCTGGGAATTGGCTCCGGTGCCCTGAAGGTTATAGCAATGGACCAGGTTATGCATCTCCCCTTCAAGGTATCTACCACCACCAGCAATTTCATGATAGGTGTTACTGCAGCAGCAAGTGCAGGGGTTTACCTAAACCGAGGATATGTTGATCCAGGACTATCTATGCCCGTAATGCTTGGAGTCTTGATCGGATCCTTCGTCGGAACGCACGTGTTGGTGGCTTCCAGAACGAGACTATTAAGAATGGTGTTTGCTGGTGTTATCTTTGTATTGGCCGTAGAGATGCTTTATAACGCCTTGATAGGAAGACTATAAGACACTCATTAATATGAATAAATTGACCGACGAACAGGTAGATCAAATAATTGGCGATATCCTAAGAATCGCGGTGATAATCGCGGCCACGATCGTCCTTGCCGGGGGAATCCTGTACTTGATTCAAAATGGGGGTAACTCACCGGAGTACCATGTATTCAAGGGCGAGCCCAAGAGCTTACGTACCATCTCAGGGATTCTGAATGAACTGGTGATTTGGGACGGCCTTGGAATTATCCAAATCGGACTCCTCCTTTTGATAGCTACCCCTGTGGCACGTGTTATATTTTCTGTATTTGCATTTGTTCTACAACGCGATAGCATTTACGTCGTAGTTACTCTGATAGTGCTAACAGTTTTGATTTATAGTATTTCGGGAGGGCATTTTTGAAAGGATTGGCCGTCAATCTCAAGTCTAAGACCGATTACATGTTTCAAAGAATTAAATTTACCGCAAGAAATTTAAAATTCGAAATTAAAGTATATAAATTATTGCTGAATGACACTCGTATACCTAAATTGTCCAAAATACTCCTCGGTCTCGCTATAGGTTATGCACTTTTTCCTTTCGACATAATTCCTGATTTCATACCTGTGATCGGACACATAGATGACATGGTGATTGTACCAACTCTCATCCTAATCGCCCTGACGATAATTCCAAAAGAGCTGTACGAAGATTGTAAGATCAGAGTAAAGGACACATAATATCAGTGCCCTATGATTTTCCTATCTTGTATAAATATTTTTGAATATATGAACTTAGAGAACTTTTGTAAGATCCCGGAGATAGGATAATCGTTGAACCAACTCAAAAATGAATTCTGGAGCGTTCCTGCCACCAAGCTAGTAGAGGAACTCAAGACAACTCCATACGGTTTAACTAGTGACCAAGCTAAAGAACGTCTTACAAAGTTTGGCCCAAACCTTTTAAGAGTAAAAGGACGTTCAGACGCAATCTCTCTTCTTATTTCACAATTTAAGAGCCCGATAATACTAATTCTGATATTCGCATCGTTTTTGTCGATCTTTCTCGGTGATGCCACAGACGCCTTTATCATATTGATGATAATCGTTGTAAGTGGCCTGCTGGGATTCTGGCAGGAAAAGGGTGCGGCCAATGCCGTGGACAAACTCCTGTCTATTGTCCAGATCAAATCAACTGTACTCCGCGATTCAAACCCAATGGAAATCCCACTCGAGGAGATTGTTCCTGGCGACATTTTGGTCCTGAAAGCAGGGGATATAATTCCCTCCGACTGTATTATTCTGGAATCTAAGGACTCCTTCGTCAATGAGGCTACCTTGACCGGTGAATCTTATCCAGTTGAAAAAAGTGCTGGTGTTTTACCACCCGAAACTACCCTTCCAAATCGGACGAATGCGCTCTTTATGGGAACAAATGTGATAAGTGGTACTGCCGATGCACTCGTCGTGCACACGGGTATTGAAACGGAATTCGGACGCATATCCGATCGGCTAAAACTCAGACAACCAGAGACAGACTTTGAGCACGGGGTAAGACGGTTTGGATACCTTCTCATGGAAGTTACACTCATTCTCGTAATCGCTACATTCGCGCTAAACGTATATTTTGCACGTCCGGTCATGGACTCTTTTCTATTTTCCCTCGCACTTGCAGTAGGCCTGATTCCCCAACTTCTGCCGGCGATCATTAGCATCAACCTTGCTCATGGAGCGAAACGAATGGCATTAGAGAAGGTGATTGTAAAGCGTCTATCATCCATTGAGAACTTTGGCAGTATGAACGTCCTCTGCTCCGATAAGACCGGCACTCTCACAAGCGGGATTGTCAAATTGCACTCCGCGCTTGATACGGATGGTAATGAAAGTGAAAAGGTCCTATTTTATGCATATGTAAATGCATTGTACGAAACCGGGTTTGCAAACCCAATCGACCAAGCGATACGCAACCATTACCAGCCTGATACCTCTGGATACAAAAAGCTCGACGAAGTACCATATGATTTTATCAGAAAGCGTCTGAGCATATTATTCTCTAAAGATAAGATTAATATGATGGTGACGAAGGGCGCTCTCAAAAACGTTTTATCCGCATGCACTTTTGTGGAGAAATCCGATGGAACAATTACTGATTTGGCCACTTTTGGAGAAACGATACTTGAACGATTCGACGAGTTGAGTAGAAAGGGGTTTCGCACACTCGGCATCGCATACCGCAATTTGGGTTCCGATACAAGCATAAACAAGAACCAGGAGATCGAAATGACTTTTTGTGGTTTTATTGTTTTGTTTGATCCTCCTAAACCTGGAGTTATTGACACAATAAATCAACTACACGATCTCGGAGTCTCCCTTAAGGTAATAACCGGGGACAGTCAGCTGGTTGCAGTAAGCTTGAGTAAACAAGTAGGTTTGTCGAACCTAGGAACTATCACGGGTTCTGAACTCAGATCTATGAGTGACGATGCGCTTCTAAAAAGGGCAACTTTAGTAGACATATTCGCTGAGGTCGAGCCAAACCAAAAAGAGAGGATCATCCTAGCTTTAAAAAAGGCCGGAAATGTAGTGGGTTATATGGGGGACGGCATCAACGACGCATCGGCGCTCCACGTCGCCGACGTTGCTATTTCTGTTGACAGTGCCGTGGACGTGGCTAAGGAAGCTGCTGACATAGTGCTGCTCGACATGGACTTAGGTGTTTTGATACACGGAATTCGGGAGGGAAGAATAACCTTTGCAAATACACTCAAGTATGTCTTCATGGCAACTAGCGCCAATTTTGGAAACATGTTCAGCATGGCCGGTGCGTCATTGTTTCTACCCTTTTTACCACTCCTTCCAAAGCAGATTCTACTAACAAATTTAATGACGGATTTTCCTGAGATGACTATAGCCACAGACGAAGTCGATCCAGAAATGACTGAGCAGCCGAGACGCTGGAATATTAACTTCATTAGGAACTTTATGGCAACCTTTGGAATTGTAAGCTCCGTATTCGATTATGTAACGTTTGGAGTGCTTCTCTTAATCCTTAACGCTTCCGTAGATCAATTCAGGACCGGCTGGTTTCAGGAGTCTGTAATATCGGCTTCTCTTATTGTACTAGTTATCCGTACACGTAAGCCATTTTTCAAGAGTAAACCCAGTAAGTATCTGTTTTTGGCAACGATGTCAATAGTTGTCGCTACACTTATTTTGCCATACACGCAGCTTGCCGGGGTCTTTAATTTGCAGCCACTGCCGGCATCATTTTTACTCATATTGGGTTTCATTGTCGGTCTTTATATTTTTGCAGCGGAATTAGCAAAGAGGGTCTTCTATAAGAGGATGAAAAATTAAAGAAGATAAGATTAAAGCTATATCCCAGTCTTCATCCCTGCCACAGGTGATAATCCGGGTTTGGCGCTACCTTATACCACTCTTCCTGATAGGGCTAGCAGTACATCTGATGTTACCGCAACTCACAACGCTTGAACGAATGTCGCAAGTAATCAAACACATGATACTCTGGGCAGTGGCGATAGCACTGGTCGCCCAAGTGCTCAGCTACTTAGGTAACGGATATCTTCTGAAAGCAATCGTGGCCCTGGTTGGTCAAGTCATGACTATTTTATCTGGTACACTAATCGTTACTGCCGCGTCAAGCATTGGATTGGTAGCTGGCGGGTTATTTGGCAATGCAGCGGCAACCTATCGATGGGTACACAGTCGTGGTGTTAGTGCGGAAGGGGCTATCCTGGCTGGATGGCTACCCACCATGTTCAACAATACTGCCTTAATACTTGTTTCACTCGTGGGCATGCTTTATCTATTAATTATGCATAGGCTTTCGATATGGCTTGCTATTAGCTTTGCCATAATAATGATGATATTTTGTCTGATAATTGGAGTATTAATATGGGGTGTACATAATCGCCTGAAGATCACAAGGCTTGTTACATCGATAGCTAATTTCTGGGCTTCTTTTAGACGTAGACCGTTTGATCCTTCACGGATTAATGTGACAATGAAACAATTATTTGGCGCCTACGAGGTCTTAAAAGTCGGCGGCTGGAGAGGTCCCTCTCTGGGTGCATTTCTCAACATCTTGTTCGACATGTTGACACTGTATTTCCTTTTTATCGCAGCCGGACATATGGTTGGACCGGGTATATTGCTACTTGGCTATGGGTTGCCTCAACTTTTGGGCAAAGTAACCTTCTTGCCTGGCGGGGTCGGAATCGTAGAAGGGTCTATGGCGGCAATGTACAACAGTCTCGGAGTGCCAGACCCCATAAGTGTTATAGTTATTCTTTCCTACCGCGTCATCTCATTCTGGATGCCCAGTGCCATAGGGTTTTTAATTATTCCCTACCTTAAATGAAAAACGTATTGTTGGTAACGTGTTAGAGTAAATCAAAGTATTGTAGGAAATTTTTTAAGCACGTAAATTACTTGAGTTCTGGGAAAAGTCATAAGTGGATAAAACTTATTTGCTGCCCGAACAAGACAACCGCGATCAAAACCCCCGACCTTCGCCTGAGCTTAAATTTGCATTTTAGAAGTTGGACGAGCTATCGATTTATAAAATAGAGCGAATAGATTGCTCAATGGGTAAGTCTTTATCTTAAATGTGTCCATGACATTAAATTGCAGTGGGTAGAATGTTCACCCATTAGCTTTTCGCTCCAAAAATCTGAGAATTCTCCTTTAAATATCGATCCTCCACATTCTTATTTTTTTATACTGAGAATTCTTACAAACTTTTATTCAATGAACCCTATGACTTAGGTAGCTTTCTCCTAAATAAGTCAACCCATAATAGAGAAAAGGAGAAAACCATTTTCAAAAAATTGGTTTCGTAACTCACTCACATCATTAGATTCTTAAAAAAACCTTGACAAATCTTTCGCCTTTCTGTTAGCATAACCTTTACACTATCTTTGGTGGGGTAAAACTCAAAATTTTTCGAGGCTAGACTGGCCTTTTTGTTTAAATTTAGGGCGGCATTTCCACCGCCATGGAGGATGAATATTGGCAAAAGCAAAAACCCTCGGGCGAAACCTCAAGTCTCTCATAAATTACGAAGACGATGATATCACTCAAGGTGGAATAGAATTACTCGTAAAAGCTTCGGCATCCGAGGTCATTGAATCGGAAACCCAGCACACAGGATTAGATAGCCCTGAAGAAATGCATAAATTTTCATGGCATGATGTGCTTGAAAGGATAAGAAAGAAATCTAATCCTCAGGTTTTTTTCTGGTTTGCCCCGCTCAAACCTATATCCGAAACCGAAACAACCATAACTTTAAGAGCAAATAGCGAATTCGAAAAAGACTGGATAATCACACATTATAAAGATTTCATAATTGAAACTGTAATGGAGGTCTATCAGAAAACACTTGATGTACAAATCATAGCTGAAACGGACGTGCCTAAGCCGATCGACAAAAAGAAAGATGATTCAAGCATTCGAGCGAGCAGAAATGACACACTTTATACAGGTTTTCTCAACCCCAACTATACATTTGAAAAGTTCATAGTAGGGCCGAGCAACCAGTTTGCCCATGCTGCTTCAACAGCCGTAGCAAGTAAGCCCGCAGAAGCCTACAACCCACTTTTCGTTTACGGTGGCGTGGGACTAGGTAAAACGCATCTGATCAATGCCATCGGGAACCATATCCTGAAAAATACATCACATATGGCTAGGATTTGCTGTATCTCGGCCGAGCACTTCACAAACGAAGTGATAAACAGCATTAAGTCCAACAAGATGCAGGAGTTTAGAAATAAATATAGGTTTGGTTGTGATGTATTGCTAATTGATGATATTCAATTCATAGCAGGAAAAGAAAGTACGCAGGAAGAGTTTTTTCATACATTTAATACTCTATATGAATCAAAAAGACAGATAGTGCTTACCAGCGATAAATCACCCAAGGATATGTCTTATCTTGAAGAGAGACTTAGATCAAGGTTTGAATGGGGACTGATTACAGACATACAACCCCCTGAAACAGAAACGAGGGTAGCAATAGTCAAGAAAAAGGCTGAATCCGAAGGTATTGTGCTTCCCAATGAAGTAGCGATATTCATATCACAAAAGATCATTTCTAACATCAGAGAACTTGAAGGAACGCTCATCAACATCATTGCTTATGCGAAACTGTTAAATTCAGAAATTACGATGGACCTTGTAAAAGAGGTGCTGAAAAATATAATAAGGGACCATGACAGGAAAATTCTAAGTATCGAGACTATTCAAAAGGAAGTAGCAAATTACTTCGGCATCAAGATAAATGATCTTAAATCTGTCAAGAAACAAAAGAACATCGCCATGCCCAGACAGGTTGCGATGTTTCTCGCTAGAAGATATACAGGTGCGTCCTTCCCCGAAATTGGTGAGAAGTTTGGAGGGAAAGATCATTCGACAGTGATACATGCGGTCAGGAAAATAGAGTCATTGATAGGGGAAGATTTAACTCTCAAAAACACCATTAATGAAGTATCAAGGAAGATCGAAACACTTAGGAGTGGATAACATGTTGATCGAGCTGTGGGAAAAAACCTGGAAACTTAATTTTTCCAAAAGATTGTGGATATCTGTTTATAAGTCAGCCATAAGATCAACAGGGTTATCAACAGAAGAATATATGTATGGCTAGAGGGTTAGGTTACTTATCCACAGTTTAACAGGCCCTACTATTACTACTACTTTAGCTTATTATATTAAATAAATCTTCCTAGGAGTAGTAACAATGAAACTAAAGATTGATATATCGAAACTTTCAGAGAAGCTCGGCCTAATTCAAGGAATTGCTGAACGGCGCGCAACTATGCCGGTACTTTCTCATACACTTATTACTGCATCAAAAGATGGTGCGGAGCTAACCGTCACAGATCTTGAAACGACAATGACTGCTTATTGTGATGCAGAGGTCTCCAAAGTGGGTGGTTTATCACTTCCAGCCAGAAAGTTATACGAGATTGTACATGAACTACCGCCCGGAGTGATCGAGATCGAGGAGATTGGGAATCATTGGGTCGAGCTTAGATCTCCATCAACGACGTTTAAAATTGCGGGTCTTCCAAGCGATGATTTTCCCGTGATTCCTCAATTTTCGTCTGATCATCTTTTCTCAGCACAAAGTTCTAAAATCGAGGATATGATTTCAAAAACGATTTTCGCAGTGTCCCCTGATGACTTGAGACGTAACCTAGCAGGAATTTACTTTGAGAAAAATGGCAAAAGTAATCTTAAACTAGCTGCCACGGACGGTCATAGGCTTTCTATCGTCGAAAGTGACTTGAACACGGAGATAAAGCTTCAGAAAAATGTGGTCGTCCCCAAGAAGGGGGTATCTGAGTTTAGAAAAATGCTTAAGCTTGGAGAAGTCGTTAAGATTGGGTGTGAAAAAAACTTTTTTATAGCCATAAATAACGGTATAAGTCTGATAGTCAGGCTAGTCGACGCGGAATTTCCGGATTATAAACAGGTAATTCCCAAGTCGACAAAGACGAGCTTTGAATTAGGACGAGCTGAGCTTTTGAACGCTCTTAGGAGGGTGTCTATACTCTCCTCTGAAAAGACAAAGAGTGTTAAGCTGAGCATAAACAAGACTGGAATTACGCTTGTTTCTGTATCCCCGGAAGTTGGAGAAGCGAAAGAGGTAATACCTGTTGAATATTCAGGTGAAGAGATTGAGCTCGGATTTAACGCAAAATATCTGATGGATGTTCTTGAAGTCATACCGGAGGAGAAAGTTGAATTTGGATTAAGCGACGAACTTAGTCCGGCAGTTATAAAACCTATGGGCGACGAACATTACCTGTCGGTTGTCATGCCAATGAGAGTATAATATGGTAGTAAAGAAGCGCACTCTCATAGAATGATATTAGACCTAATATTTCCAAAAATCTGTTCTTCGTGTAACTCCTTGGCCAGAGAAAATATAATATGCGATGTTTGCTTATCGAATGTTAGGCTGATCAGTGGGAGAAAAATATGCTCAAAGTGCGGGCTTCCGTTTGGACTAGATAATTCAATTGACGACATTCGTTATGGTGAACATCTTTGCGGAAAGTGTCTCACGGGGACATACTATTTTAGCAGGGCTCGTTCTGTAGCGTTGTATGAGGGCTGGCTAAGGGAGATTCTCCACAGATTTAAATACCATGGTAAGTTAGGTCTTGGACGAGTGCTCTCGAGAATTTTGGCAGAACATTATCCGAGTGACCTAGATGACATAGATTTGATAGTAGCAGTCCCTCTTCATATTAGCAAGCTAAGGACTAGAGAATTTAACCAGTCTATTGTCATGGCAAAAGATTTAGCCAAGCGTATTAGAGTTCCATTTCACGCGTTCGCGCTGAGGAAGGTAAAGGGTACCAGGCCTCAGTATGAAATGGGAAATGAGGCTGAAAGGAGGAGAAACGTAAGGGGTGCATTCATCGTAGAAGATACCAGGACGGTGAGCGGGAAATCTATTTTACTATTTGATGATGTATTCACGACTGGCTCTACATTGAATGAATGCACGGGTGTACTTCTCAAATCCGGAGTTATAGGAGTGCAGGTCTTAACGTTAATGCGGACTATAAATTAAACTCGTCAGTTTGACTTTTTAAGGCACTTAACCTAGATTTAATGTGAAAGATTAAGTAGTTTACTTAAACGATGTACGGCAAATTCATAGGTCTAGATATTGGGAGAGACACTACCAAAGTTATTCTGATAAGGAGAGGCTTCAGGAACCTCGAGTTAGTTCAGACTCTAACTCTTAAATCTGAATTCTTAAATCAGGACAATATACATAACTTAAGAAGTGCTTTTTCAGAGAATTCATTACCAACCAATGAAGTGGCTACCGCTATTCCCTTTGAGCCTATATCGATTAAGGTAATCCAATTCCCATTTGTCGAGCCTAAAAAGATAGATCAGGTCTACGGGTTCGAATTAGAAAATGTCTCCACTTTTGATCCAGATGATAAGGTTCATGGCTACCACCTCGTCAGGAGAGGGGACAAGGCAGAGGCATTGGTGTGTATGTTTGAGAAAGATCATATGACGGATCTTCTTGATATGTGTAGGGTACAGGGAATAGATCCAAAGATTGTTACATATGGTCCAGTTGCAATGGCTGCGCTGGAACGTTATCTGCCGAAGGAGAGGCCGCTTATCATAACTGACCTCGGTGCTACACGAATTAGTTTTTCTGTGTTTGATGGCGGAGGAATTAGACGGGTTAGGTCAACTTCTAAAGCCGGGAATCTTGTAACGGAGAGCATATCTATGCTCCTTCGAGTGCCATATGATGATGCTGAGTCAATAAAACGCGAGGGTCTGGCAGGGGATTACGCTAATACTATTCAAGAATCTTTGGATACTTTGCTTGGAGAGATAAAAAAGACGATTAAGTTTTTTGAGATGGAGTTAAAAGAAGATGTTAAGACTGTGCTGCTTTCAGGGGGGATGTCCCAAATGCCGGGGATTTCAGATTACTTTAAAGATAGGCTTGGTAAAGAGGTTAGACAGATATTTATTCCCGTATTAGGTTTGTCTTCTCCTACCTTTGTCCAATCGTTCGCACTCGCACTGTATGGTAGTGCATTTAAGAGAAGTAACCTAAATTTCAGGAAGGGCGAATACCAGTATACGGGCAGTGATGAGGAACTTAAGAAAAAGTTTATTGTGCCATCTGTATTACTTTCGATTATACTAATACTTTTACTATATCGTCATGGCTCAAGTTATTTTGAGCTCAAGAATAGGGTCGATAGAATTCAAGGACAAATTGAAGCAAACGTTAAGGAAGCCTTTCCAGACGTAAAAGTTATTCCGAAGCCAGTTGAATTCATGGAGTCCGAATTCAATAAGGTAAACGGGAAGCTTGAGTTGGTGCAGGGCGTTGTCGGGAAAATTCCTCCGCTAGATGTTTTGAAGGATATTTCTTTGAGCATACCCAGTAGTATTGGTTTGACGGTAGATGAAATAGATTTCGAGAATGATAATACAGTTAAAATAATTGGAAGGTGTGATTCTTATCAGGAGGTCGCAAAGATAGAGAAGGCTCTTGATGAATCGGGAAAGTTCGAGAAGGTTAATAGGGACTCAACAAATCCTTCTGTAAATAATACGATAAAGTTCCAGATATCACTGTTGGTTAAATAATGGAAATTGGTAATCATATCGATAGCTTAAAGCTTTTTTATCGTCACATTCGAGAGAGGATTCAACAGGTTTCGGCTTCGAAGAGGGATAAGAGGGTAGTTATGATTTCTGTTATCGCGATTTCGGTGTTCATAATTTTTATTCTATTTCAATTTCTTGCATCTGGGACGGAAAGACTCACTGAAAAGGTAGATGCGTTAAATTCCGATCTGGAGAAGATTGAAAACCTCAGAATGAAGTTGGAGGAATCAAATCGTCTTATAAGTCAACTAACTAGCTCTTTTAAGTCAGGGGATGAAGCACTAATTTCAGTGGTTGAGGACATACTAGTTAACGAGCAAATAGATAGGGGAAGCTTTTCCATCAAGGACTCGAACACAAGTGCGCCGGTAATTGATGATCTTTATAAAGAAAAAAGTGTTGATATTGAAATCAGGAAAATACCGCTTAACAAGATCGTAGATTTGTTATACAAGGTCCAGGCTGGACGAAGTTTGCTTAAGGTTTCAAATCTTCGAATACGGACGAGGTTTGATAACCCTGACTTAATTGATGTCAATTTTCGGATATCCAGTTTTGAATTCAAGAAGGTGATATAGATTGAAGGAAAAAATAAGGAACTCAAAATACTTTAAGCCTTTATCCTATGTAGTTTTTTTTATATTTATGTTTTTCTTTTCCTTTTACTCTGCACTTCCTACCGATGAGATAAGAGGAAAGATCATATCCGGAATAGAAATGAATACCCCGTTTGAAGCTAAGGTAGGGGCAGTGAGCATTGCCCCAATCGTCACCGTAAAGGTGCAAGATCTCGAGCTCTATAGGAGCGGTGAGCTTTACGTAAAGTTAGGGGATGTAAAGATGAGTCCTTCCCTGTTTAGTTTGTTATCTAAGTATCTAAAACTTCCGTTTAGGGCGAAACTTATGGACGGAGAGGTGTGGGGGAATCTAATCTATGACTATAAAACAGGGCGAATTGTTGGAATAAATGCCAAGCTGAATGGTATAGACATAGAACAGTTCCATCCTATCATGTCTGGCTACCTTGGTATGACTGATGAACAACTGCGAGGAATATTAAGCGGTGACTTTTCATTGGATTTTAGTTCCGACACCTCTGGAGTCTTTTCCTTTAAAATAGACGACATGAGTATTAGCAATTTCAAACTGATAGGATTTCCTATTCCACCCTTTAAGAATTTGGGATCGATCTTTACAGGTAAAATTCAGGAGGGAGTTACAAGAGTGGATGAGCTAAGTTTCAAGGGTAATGATTTCGACCTGAATATGTATGGTTCGATCCCTCCTCTCTGGAAGATTACGAAGGGGGCAAAGATTGATCTAATGATAAACCTGAATATTCTTTCGGACGAGGCGAAGATTGGGATAGTGAGGTCTTTTTTGAGTCCCCAGGGCGACGGAACTCTTGGCGGTAAGATACTAGGGACCTTTGGCAATCCGAGGGTAGTCAGAAATACTCGAAGCCAATAGTTGATTAATCGTTATTGCTACCTTGATGATCAAGATCAGACTCGGTGAGTATATGGGAGATGTGTCGTGTTTATATGATTGACTTACAAATTGCCCGTACGTTTCTAAAGGAGTCTCATTAATAGGTAGGTGCCTCGACAGTTCAAAAATTTTACAGCTTTGTGATAAATCAATTCGCCTTTCCTAATCTAAAAAAGTATTCTATCAGGCCATCCGTTTATTACTTAACATAAAGAAAAATACCTTTCAATTTGCAAATCTGCTTACAGATTCTTGATGTTAAGACCGACTGTTTGGCGAAAAATTAATCGATATGTGATATTCTAAGTTATCGGAGGTAATGAAGATGAGATCAATATTGTTATTGGTTGGGATATTTAGTTTCACATTTCTTTTATATCTCACAACTTCGGATAGTGAGGAGAATAAGCATAAGACGACTGAACAGGTGCAGATGGATATCAGTGGCATAGGATTTGATCAGATGGCTCAGACCCCAGTTGTACTATTGTTAGACAAACAGAGAGAAAAGGTACTGCCGATATGGATAGGATTATGTGAAGCGAGGGCCATTGAAATCAGTCTCAGTGGTGAAGTGACTCCCCGTCCTTTTACATACGATTTAGTTGCCGCAATCATCAGGACAATGAAGGCAAAGATAGAGAGAGTCGTGATAGTTGATCTTCGTGATCAGGTTTTTTATGCGCAGGTTGAAGTTTCAGTAAACGGAAATACATTGAAGATAGATGCGCGTCCGAGCGATGCTCTGGCTCTTGCCTCGCGAATGAATGCTCCGGTTTTCGTTACGAGGTCTGTCCTTAAAAATGCTGCAACAATAGAGCCTAAGGTCGAAAAAAAGGGGACATGAGATAAATTTGGACCAACTTTTATATCCACAAACCTTCAACAAAAACGACTCTATTGGGGATATTTGACAAGCATTTTCCATGTAGCTATGATTCATTCAAATTTTACTCGCCAGGGAAAATATGGTTTCTGCTGAGGATCTGGAAATTCTAAGAAAAGAGATTGATAAGGTAGATGATAGGATACTAGAACTTTTGAATGAACGAGGACGGTTCGCATTAGAGATAAGCAGGCTTAAGAAAAAAAATTCATCTAGTGTTTATGACCCCGTAAGGGAGAGGGAGATTGAGAGACAAATAAGGAAAAGGAACACAGGTCCGCTTTCAGACGTGTCCGTTATCAGCGTTTTCCGGGAAATAATTTCAAGCTGCAGAGCTCTTCAAGAATCAATAAAAGTTTCCTATCTGGGTCCCGAGGGGAGTCACTCACATCAAGCCACATTTCATGAGTTTGGAAGTGCAACGGAGCTTGTACCTTTCTTAAGCTTTGAAGAGGTTATTGAGGAGGTTCAGAGCCAAAGGAGTACGTTTGGTATTGTTCCCGTCGAAAACTCTATGGAGGGTTCGGTTGGGAGTGTCTTAGATATGCTTTCAAGATCGGATGTGAGGATCTCTTCTGAGCACTTTGAAAAGATAAGTCATTGCCTTCTTTCGAGAACCGGAGATATACGGGATATTCGCATCTTGGCATCGCATCCCCAGGCCTTAGCGCAATGCAAGAAGTGGCTGAGTAAGCATCTCGGAAATGTAGAGCTGAGAGAGACAGCGAGTACAGCCCAGGCTGCAAAGCTTGCTTCCAGAAACAAGAGGATTGGAGCCGTAGCTGGCGAGTTTGCCTCATCTATATACAAACTGAAGGTTGTTGAAAAGAACATTGAGGATAGTGTTCAGAACACGACAAGGTTTTGGGTTATTGGCAATGTTAGTTGTCCGCCAACGGGTGATGACAAAACTTCTATTGTATTTTCTCTGAAGGATGAGCCAGGGGCATTACAGAATTCTCTATTCTTGCCTTTTGCTGAGGCAAAAATAAATCTTACAAAAATTGAATCCAGGCCATCTAAGGAGAGGCCTTGGGAATACATATTTTTTGTGGATTTCATAGGACACTCAGATGATAAGAAGATACAAAAAGTATTATCGAGGGTGAAGAAAAGGTGTATTAACCTGAAGGTCCTGGGTTCTTATCCAAGGGGGCGAGAAATTAGTGCCTTTCCCCTTCGTTAATTGAGTGGTAATTTGATAACTCCAAACGAGTATGTGAATACTTTAGTTCCCTATATTCCGGGAAAGCCGGTACAAGAGCTCGAGCGAGAGCTGGGTATAAGAAATGCTATTAAGCTAGCTTCGAATGAGAATCCATTGGGACCGTCTCCTCTCGCTATGAAAGCTATAAGGAACGCCTTGACTTCCGTTAATATGTATCCCGATGGTGATGCGTATTACCTTAAGCACAAGCTTGCGGATAGACTCAACGTACAGCCTGAGAGCTTGATTTTTGGAAACGGGTCGAACGATGTCATAGATATCATTGCAAGAACGTTCATGAAAGCCGGGGATGAAGCTGTGATGGGAGAGTACGCATTTGTTGTGTTTCCAATTGTAACGCAGGCAGTTGGAGCAAAAGTCGTCGTGTCCCCTATGCCAGATCTTGTTAATAATCTAGAGGATTTTTATTCACGTATAACTTCTAAAACGAGAGCAGTCTTCATCGCTAATCCCAACAATCCAACCGGAACTATCGTCAGGCGACAGGAGCTCGAGCGGTTCTTGGAAATGGTACGGGAAGATATAGTTGTTGTTATAGATGAAGCCTATTTTGAGTACGTAGATCAACCTGAGTATCCGAATTCGTTAGACTATCAGAATTCTGGCAAATCGGTGATAACCGTAAGAACATTCTCGAAGATCTATGGGCTCGCTGGACTCAGGCTTGGGTATGGTGTTTCATCGTCGGAGATCATTTCTCCTATGCATCGGGTAAGACAGCCGTTCAATGCAAATTTGCTTGCCCAGGTAGGTGCATTTGCTGCGCTTGATGATCACAATCACGTATCTAAGTCAAGGCTTATAAACAAGGATGGTCTAACCTATTTTTCTAAGGAGTTGAAAAAAATAAAAATGTCCTTTACGCCGTCGTTTTCCAATTTCATTCTTATTGATTTGAAAGCTGATGCAATGTCGGTCTATAATTCCCTTCTCAAGCTTGGGGTTATAGTGAGGCCTGTGATTAATTATGGGCTGAAAACGCATCTTCGGGTGACCGTTGGACTACCCGAAGAAAACGAACGTTTCATGTGGGCAATCAAGAGGGTTTTGGGTAAATAGAAAGATCCGATCGATCAATAATTTCACGGTCATATCTGTTGGTACAGCCTCCATCTGGTATATTGATCATATGGCGGAGGACTTTATTCCTCCACACTTTATCATATCCAATAAAATGCATTAATCTTGGCTCCATGTAACAGGGTATGTATAATTCCCACCTTTGAAAACCTCACGATGTAAAATGTACACGTGTTATAATAGAAGCCTTCTGTGACAGGTTACATGGTAAAAGATTGTGATCAATGGAGTTAATCCATGAACTATTCAAAAATTACTGTAATCGGACTTGGCCTCATAGGGGGATCACTCGCCTGGGCTTTAAAACGTGCAGGTGATGTGGGCGTGGTCTGCGGAGTGGATATCGACGATAGCGCAATTGACTTTGCTATTCGCAAACATATTATCGACGTTGGTTCAAGAGATCTTAGAGACGCTGTTAATAATTCGGACGTTGTTGTTATCGCTACGTACGTGGGGATAATTCCAAAGATCGCGAAATCGTTAGCGTCGATTTTATCCCCTAATACTGCCGTAACCGATGTTGGCAGTGTCAAGGCGAAGGTGGTGACCGAGGTTGAAAGCATTCTACCCAAGGACGTTAGTTTTGTCGGGGGTCATCCTATTTCTGGAACGGAACGCTCTGGCATATTTCATTCGAGCGCTGATCTTTTTAGGGGGAAGAATTGCATACTCACTCCAACGGCTAATACCAATGCTGAATCACTTGTCAGGGTAAGGAAGCTTTGGGAATCTATCGGCGCTAAGGTTTATATAATGACTCCGGAGGATCACGATAGGGTGTTCGCATATGTCAGTCATCTTCCCCACACAGTCGCTTATGCATTATTAAACTCTGTGGCATCTCAGGAAGGGCGGACCTCAGAGATCTTCAATTTCGCTGGCGGAGGTCTAAAGGACTTTACAAGGATCGGTGAGAGTTCGCCAGAAATGTGGAGCGACATTCTTTTTGCTAATAGGGAAAATGTGCTAGCGGCCATAGCGGATTTTAAGAGCGAGGTCGAGAAAATCAGGGTTGCGATAGAGAAGGGTAATTTGAAGCGCCTGAAGGATGTATTGAGTAATGCAGCGAGGTTTAAGAAAGACCTGATATGATCGATTTAAAAGAACGCGAGATTTTTGGTGAACAAAAAAAGCCTATAGACAAATTCATTACGAAGGTTTAAAATATGGACGATTTTTAACTTTCAATTAGTTACTCCTTCATGAAGGAGGGGGGATGGAATTAATAAAAAGAATTAGAATAGTAAATTTGACCTTTGTTGTCGTATTTACTTCTGTTTTAACTTTTTTTAATTTTCCTTCGAGTGCGCAAACGTTCTATCAAAAGAAAAAGAACGGCGTAATTTATATTACTAACATTCCTCCCAAGGAAAAGGGCTACAAACCCCTCAGAATCCCCTGGCAGACCATCGGAGTCTCTCGCCATCGTTCGCCCGGCTCGTTTAGGTATTCAAACAACTTCGACTATCACATAAATGAGAGAGCGAGTAACAGTGGAATCGATCCGAGGCTCATAAAAGCGATAATAAAGGTGGAATCAAACTTTAACCCACGTGCAGTGTCTCCAAAAGGAGCTATGGGGTTGATGCAGTTAATGCCTGAGACGGCCAGAAGAAATGGTGTGGGCGACCCATATGATCCGGCGGAAAACATAAGGGGGGGTGTGAAGTACTTCAAAAAGCTTACCAGGATGTTTAAGGGAGATCTCCGACTGGCGCTTGCGGGATATAATGCTGGGGAAGAGGCCGTAGTGGAATATGGGTACAGAATTCCTCCTTACCAAGAAACGATCAATTACGTAGATAAGGTTCTTGCTCATTATAACCACTTGAAAAATGGAAAGGCCGGAAGGGGTGAAATGTCTGTAAAGTTTGAAAGTAAACCAGTGATAGGTGATGTGTCGACCACTGGAGAAGGTGGCAACTCATCGAAAGATGAGAAGGCCAAAATGAAAGAGCTGAGTGGTACAGATGCCGATAAAAAAAACCATTTATCTACATCTGAAGGGGTTTACTTAGGGAACGATAATCTAGAGATCGCAAATAAAAGTCAAATCGCGCGGAACCCCTCAAACGAAATCTGTCTTCCATCCTTAATTGATTTTCAGCCTATTCCGGAGTTTTTACTTACGAAGGCAATGGGAAATGGAACGCATTCCACCGCCGGTCAGGCTTGCAATTTCAGCAGCTATTAGAGACCCGGTTCAACTTAATTTACAGTTACATGAGATAACAATAATAATGTAATTGTTCGGACGCACCTTCCATTTTTTTGACTGTCAATTGATATATATCCTTATTTACCCTTTCTGATATCATAGCCTGTAATCGATTTACTTTTGTTGGCCATGGAATCCACATATTCCTTATCTATGAGGCCAGCCATGTAAGCCTTGGAGACCCTCATAAGCGCTATCTTTGCAGTTGCCTCGTCTATCATCTGCCCTGTCTTCGGGTCAAACATGGAACCCCCTCCCATTTCATGATAGAAATCGAGCTGATATTTAGCCTCCTCTATCTGCTTTTCGGTCGGTGTATAGCACTCATTCGATATCCTTATCTGCTGGGGATGGATCACCCATGTCCCATCCATCCCTATAGCGGCCGCCCCCTCATTCTTCCTCCTGAGTCCCTCCTCAACCTCATCGATCACCTCCTGGCCATCATCCTTCCTCCAGATCCTGAGGTAGACATTATCAATAGCATGAAGCCCCGCAGCCTTTGCCGCTGTGACCACAGCCTTTTTCTCATAGTAGAATATCTCATTCTGCCTGTCCAGGAGTAAATCCGGATCTGCCCCAAGCTCCGCAGCGTAGTCTGCTATACCGAATATAAGCCCAGCCATCCTCTCCGATGCAGTCGCGATCTCATATGCGTGCTCAAGCGCATGAGGCCTCTCTATAAGAGACTCAATTGCCACCCTTGTCTTCCACCGGTATTTTGCCTCCAGTTCATCCAGGAGATCAGAAACCAGCCTTATGTCCTCCGGTCCCCAGACCTTCGGCACTATCACCCCATGAAACCTGTCCACAGCGCCTCTCATCACCGCCTCCATATCCCCCCTGAAGAACTCCGAGCGGAGGTTATTGGGCCTAACAGTCACCACCTTCTTACCGAAGTCCAGTGTGTTAAGCGCCTCAACCATAACCCCTCTGCTCTTATCCCCCTTGTACTCATAGGGGCAGGCATCCTCGAGGTCTGCCATCACATGGTCCACTGGGGATTTGGTCGGATCTGCGGCGTTTTGATGCAGTTTCAGGTTGTGCCCCGGGTATGTTAACTGAGTCCTTGGTACCACAACCCTTTTACCTTCGTCCAGTATGAACACTCTCTTTCCTCCTTATTGTATTAATTAACAAATCACAAGCACCAAATAACAAATAAGACATATTACATTTAAGATTTTAATTTGTTTGGAATTTGTGATTTGTGATTTGTAATTTCATCAACTCATTTCAATGAGCCTTCTTGCGATGACCTCGTGCTGTATCTCCGTTGTTCCCTCAAAAAGACTTATAACCCTCCCGTCCCTCCAGAACCTCTCCGCCGGGTATTCCTTGGAGTATCCATACCCCCCGAATATCTGCATCCCCTCCCTTGTGACATACTCCACCATCTCTGCAGCCACTACCTTTGCCATGCCGGCCTCCAGATCACACCTCTTGTGTGTGTCCTTCATAGAGCATGCATAGTACACAAGCTGCCTTGCGGCCTCCAGCCTTGAGGCCATCTCTGAGAGCTTTAGCCTTATTGCCTGAAAGTTGCAAATCGGCTGCCCAAACTGAATGCGCTCCCTTGAGTACTTGAGCGCGGCCTCAAAGGCGGCCTGTCCCACTCCCACTGCCCTTGCCGCAGTCTGTATCCTCGCTGACTCGTAAGTGGACATGAGTTGATAAAACCCCTTGTTCTCCTCAGTCCCAATCATGTTCTCTTCAGGCACAAAGCACTCGTCGAAGCTCAGCGTGTAGGACCTCATACCATGGTAGCCGATCGTGGGGATCGGCTGTCCTGATATGTTGGGATGGTTCATCTTCTCCCCAGGCTCCTTCTCCACGAGGAACATGCTCAGCCCCTTGTGCCTTTTGCTCATGTCAGGGTCTGTGCGGGCAAGCACTGTGAGGATGTGTGCACGGTTTGCAAACGTGCACCAGGTCTTCTCCCCGTGGAGTATATAGCCTCCTTCAGTCTTTCGAGCCCTCAGCTTCATCCCCCCTGTGTCAGAGCCCGAGTCTGGCTCTGTGAAGGCGGCAGCGGTCATTATCTCCCCCCTCGCGATTCCCGGGAGGTATTTGCTTTTCTGCTCCTCGGTGCCGTGAGTAAGGAGCAGGGTTCCGGTGATGATGCTCCTTGTCATGACGCTTCCCACGCTGAGCCACCCCCGGCTGAGTTCCTCTGCGACTATTGCCATGGCTATGTAGTCAAGTCCTATGCCGTCGTACTCCGGGGGGAAGATGAGGCCGAAGTAGCCCAGCTCCGCCATCTTCCTTATGATGTCCTGTGGTATCTCCTCGTTATTCCGGTCAAGTTCCCGGGCTATTGGTACAACCTCCTCTTCTGTGAACTTGCGCACAGCCTTTCTGATCTCTTCATGCTCCTCAGTGAGTAAAGGCATTACTTTATCCTCCGAAAATTATCCGTGTGATCTTATGCGGGGGTTTTAGAAACCACCTAAGTTTACTCGATAATGTGTGTTCCGCAATAAGGGGGCTAAGACATTATATCACGATATTTCAGCTTGACTTTTAAGGTGATTTTGATAGAATAGGCTTAGTTTATAGTGGTATAGCTAGTCCTTATTTATCCTGCCAGTATTAAGTAATCTCAGCTTGGAGGGAATATTAAGATGTCAAGCATTCCAGCCCAATTCAAGCCTCCGGTGGAGAGGGACGAATTTATTTCGGGAATTACCGACAAGCCAGAAGACCAGGTGGAAGTTGGTATTCTTTTTGTCGGCGCTGGTCCTGCCAGTCTTGCCGGCGCTATTCGCCTGGCACAGCTTCTTTCCGACGAGCCTGAGATTATGGAGTCGCTTGGTGAAATTCCTATTGCGGTAATTGAGAAGGGAAAGTACCCTGGTGCGCACCTGGTTTCGGGGGCAGTGGTGAATCCAATTGGTTTTCGAACCCTTTTTCCTGAAATGAAAGATGAGGATTTTCCCTTTCTTGGACCTGTGGATAAGGAATCTGTCTATTTCTTGACTGAAAAGCACTCACTTCACCTACCAACCCCCCCCACGATGCATAATAAGGGGAATTTTGCTGCATCTTTAAGCCAAATGGCTAAGTGGTTAGGTGAAAGGGCAGAAGAGGCGGGTGTGATGATATTCAATGAGATGTCGGGCATGAAGCTCTTGGTCGGAAACGACATCGTAAGGGGCGTCAGGACAGACGATAAAGGTCTTGACAAGGACGGTAATGAACTCGGAAACTACCAACCCGGGTCTGATATATTGTCGAAGGTCACAGTGCTTGGAGAAGGGACAACAGGTCACCTCTCAATGGCCATGATGGATCACTTCAATTTGAAGGGGGCAAACCCCCAGGTTTATGCGCTTGGGGTAAAGGAGATATGGGAAGTACCAAATCCCCTCGATCGCGTGATACACACTATGGGTTGGCCTCTTCGAGGATCGAAGAAATACAGTGAATTTGGGGGAAGCTTTATATATCCCATGGGACTGGAGAAGGTTTGTATAGGACTCGTAGTCGGGCTTGATTATACAGATGCGACACTCTCAGTACATGGTTTGCTCCAGCAATTAAAATTGCATCCATTGGTAAAGGAGATACTGGGCGGTGGAAAACGTTCCGACAACGGCTGGGGGGCGAAAACGATACCCGAAGGGGGTTTCTACTCTATTCCAGACCCCCTGCATGTACGCGGAGCGCTTTTGATAGGTGACTCGGCCGGTTTGGTAAATGTACCTGCACTTAAGGGTATTCATTACGCTATGATGTCTGGAATCATAGGTGCTGAATCAATATTTACCGTTTTGAAGGGTAAAAAGGATCCCAGCGGTCCCGATGCCTTGGCTGGGTACGATGAAGCCATAAAGAAGAGTTTTATCTGGAAGGATCTTTATCAGGTCAGAAATATGCGTCAGGCCTTTCAGGATGGGTTTGTCCCCGGTTTTATCCTTGCTGGGTTAATGACAGTTACAAAGGGCCTATTCCCAGGGGGGAGGTTTAAGATACATCGCGATAGCGAAAAGGAGATGTTTATTGGTGATAGGCGATCCTACCCGAAGCCGGATGGTGAGTACACATTTGATAAACTAACCAGTGTTTACGCAAGCGGTAACAGAAGCCGAGATAATCAGCCAGACCACATCAGAATCCTAAGGGACGTTCCTGAGGTTATTGGGGAAGCCTGGATCAACATGTGCCCCGCACAGGTCTATGAGTGGCATGAAGAGAATGGGAAAAAGGTTATAAGGACAGATCCATCAAATTGTGTCCAATGTGGAGCCATTACCTCCAAGGGCGGTCGACTAACCCCACCCGAGGGTGGCAGCGGCCCGGAGTATACCGAGACGTAAAGGCAAATTGTTTCATTTGGTTGTAGTTCCAGCTTCCCGAGCAGGCCGAAAGGGATATCGTCCCCTACATAGTCTGTCAATCAAAAGATGATACGACAACCAAATCTTAACTAGCGCAGTCTTGTTGATTACTCGGAACTGAGGGCCCGAAAGGTTTTTACAATTTATTAAAAAAAGGTTCGGGTTTTCATGAGCAATTATGAAGGATAAAATTGATTTATTATCTTGCTCGGCGCTTTTATTGGACTCAGGAGGTGGATGGAATCAAACGGAAGAGGGCTCTTATATCTGTTTTGGTAAACCAGAATTCTCGCTTTCTTCTAACGATGGGTCTATAAGTATTCAAAATCACTCGAAAGATACTGATTTCGATCGACATCCATTGGAGATTTTAGGGGATGTTTTGTCTGACGGCTATATTGCAGTAGGGTATATTGCCTATGAATATTCAGAATTTACGCAGGAGGGATTTTCTCCCAACCGGTTGAAGGATGGAGAGCGGTTTCCGGATATGCATTTTCTATTTTATAGGGCGAAGGATGTTAATTCGGGAAGGATCGAAGAATTAGCTTATCAAGGTGATGACATCTCAAATACTGCAATAACGACAGCGGGTTATGAAGGTCTCCCTAGTGGTAATATGTCTAAAGAAGAGTATTTAAATAAAGTAAGACTCGCCAAGGGTTTAATAGAGAGGGGGGATATTTATCAGGTAAATCTTTCTCAGCGCTTCTGCGTGAAATTCAATAAGGATCCACTTAAATACTTTCTAAATCTTTACCATATTCAACCAGTGCCTTATGGTTGTTATATAAATTTTAGCGAATATCAGCTCATAAGTGGATCAATGGAGCTTTTCTTGAGGAGAAAGGGAGATGAAATCGTAACAAAACCGATAAAAGGCACAAAAAAGCGGGGTAGCTCAGCCAGGTCAGACGAGTTGCTGATCTACGAGCTCGCGAGAAGCGATAAGGAGAGGGCAGAAAACCTCATGATAGTCGATTTGATGAGGAATGACCTCGGTAGGATCTGCGATACTGGCACGGTCAATGTGAGGAATCTTTTTAAAATAGAATCATATTCAACCCTTCACCAGATGGTATCAGAGATCGGTGGAAGTTTGAGAAGGTATATGGGACCAAAAGATATAATTGAAAACACATTTCCGCCTGGGTCTGTCACCGGTGCCCCTAAGAAGAGGACATTGGAGATAATAGATGAGTTGGAACCACATTACAGGGGTCCTTATTGTGGGGTCATAGGCATTTTCATGCCTGATGGGGACCTTACTTTGAGTGTGGGAATAAGGATATTGGTGGTTCGGAATGATTCGGCAACCTTTTGGGTGGGGAGTGGAATTGTGTGGGACTCGGAGCCAGAAGAGGAATATGAAGAAACTTTGATTAAAGCAAGCGCTATCCTAAGGGCAATGGCCCTAGCCACCTAGGTATCGAATAAATGATGGAGATAATACATATTAACGGCAAGCCGATCGAAGAGGGAATGCCACTACGGTCACTGATGTACGGGGAGGGCTTGTTCGAGACCTTTCGTTGCAAATCGAAACTTCCTGTTTATTTCGAAAGGCATATAGATAGGATGAGAGAAGGAGCGAGAATTTTGGGTATACCGTTCCAAAAAGATGAAGAAATAACGGAGGGTCTACAGAAAACCTTATCCGTCGCCAGTATTTCCGATGCATATGTCAAGATCGGCCTTCTGTCTACGGGCAGTCCAGTCTTCTACAAGGGACCCAGCGCGAGTTCGCTTGTTGTGATGCTACGGAAATACCAACCTCAAAAACAATCAATCGATGTGAAGGTGAGTTCTTATAGACGAAATTCTAATTCGCCGATTGTGCGTATAAAGTCCCTAAATTATTTAGAAAATATTCTTGCAAAAAGGGAAGCTCTATCTTCAGGGTATGATGAAGCAATATTTTTAAATGAGAGAAATGAGTTAGCCGAAGGGACTGTAAGCAACATATTTTTCATAAAGGGGAAAGTCGTATGTACGCCCTCGATTGAGTGTGGACTGCTGGCGGGGATAATTAGGGGTGTAATTTTTCAACTTGTTGATGAGTTTGGTCTTGAACTTAGAGAGGGTAGGTACGGCTTGGAAGAGCTGAAGGATAATGATGGTGTTTTTCTTACTAATTCATTAATTGGTGCTGTAGCCGTATCCTCAATCGATGGAATTAGCCGTGCCTGTGATTGTGAGGTATTTTATAAGCTGGAGGAAGGGCTTAGGGGCAAGTTGGGTTGGAAATGATCGATGATGATGTGTTGAAGTTTACCTTATATTCAACTTTTCAGAGGTTCAATTATCCGATAAATTCAAGGGTTGCTATTGAAGAGACCCGTGTAGATTAGAGCATTTTGGGTTCTGATTTATGGGATAGAGCAATTAAATTGGTATGAGTTGCTTAAGGTACTGAAAATAAAGGGGTTTGAACTGTGGATGAAATGTGGATAAATTTTGGTTTGATTGATAGCTTCTCACATAACTTCCTGAAATTATTGAAATTAAACCCGAAAACACGACTAATTAATGTGAAAGATTTTATCCACACCTGTGGATTGTTTCACGTGAAACATTCCTAAGTCCCTATTTTCCAATGCAAAATTTGCTGAAGATTCTTCCCAGCACATCCTCGGTAGTTACTTCACCCGTTATGTCACCTAGCGAGTCTAGAGCGTATCTCAGGTCTACTGCAAGAAACTCAGGCGAATCTCCTTTGGATAGTGCTTCCTTAAAGGAGTATAAACCTTCCGTCGCCTTTTCAATCGCAATTTTGTGCCTCAGCTCGGATATAACGAACTCAGATGCCTCTATTTTATCTCTTCTTCCTACGAGTTTTTGAAGTATTGTAGCCTTTAGATCATCAATTCCAATCCCTTCCTTAGCCGAAGTCCTGACGATTTCCTGATTGGGTAGATATTCTTGAATTTGCTGCTCTGATAGGTTCTGAGGCATGTCAATTTTATTAATAACCAATACCGACCTATCTACGCGTAAGTCTGATATGATCTCGAGGTCATCTTGATCAAGCTCCATGCTTCCATCAAAAACCGCTATGATGAATTCGGCCTCAATAGCCTTCTTCTTCGTATGTTGGATACCGATACTTTCGATTTCATCTGCGGAGGCTCTCAAGCCAGCAGTGTCGACAAGCATGAGTGGAATTCCCTTTACAACTATGCTCTCTTCAATAAAGTCTCTCGTAGTTCCGGGAAAAGGACTTACGATTGCTCTGTCCTTCATTAATAAGCGGTTTAAAAGGCTTGATTTTCCTACATTTGGTTTGCCAAGGATTGCGGTATATACTCCGTTCTTTATTATTCTGCCCTCCTCGTAGGTGTTCAATATCTTTTTAAGCTCATCAATTACGATTTCTATGCGACCTGACATATGTTCCTTTATTATCGGGTCTATTTCGTCCTCCGGGAAATCAACGTGAGCCTCGATCTCGGCCAGGCTGTCGAGAATGCTTTCCCTTAATTCATTAATCTTTTTAGATAGTACTCCTTCAAGTTGAAATTCAGCCTGCCTCAGGCTCTCATCTGTCTGAGCGTTTATAACATCAACCACCGCTTCGGCTTGTGCGAGGTCCATTTTGCCGTTCATAAAGGCTCTTAGCGTGAATTCTCCTGGCGTTGCTGGTCGAACTCCATTTTTAAATACTGTATCGAGTATCCTTCTGGGTACCAAGTATCCACCATGGGACTGAATCTCGACCACATCCTCCCCTGTGTAGGAATGTGGCGATTTCATCAATACGCATAGCACATTATCTATAAATCTGTCAGTAAATGGATCAAAGATTTGTCCACGATAAAGTCTATGGGAGTCCATGTCGAAGACACTCTTGCTTTCATCGGTCCTCTTGAAGAACCTTTCCAAGGCCTTTGAAGCTTCTCCACCGCTTATTCTAATTATTGCGATCCCGCCTTTACCCTCAGGTGTTGATATTGCAGCTATTGTGTCTTCGCTCGGTGGTGCAACTTGCTTCATTTGTTGGTAATAATCTACCATAATCAGTGGCAGGGGGCTATTTTTGTTACTATTATCTATTCGCAGACTATCATCTTGATTGGGACGAAAAGTGGATCCTGTATGCCGCAATTAAGCTTTTGGTTTTTTTGAACCGCTTTCGAAACCCAGGAGAGTTTCCTCCGCCCTAGGAACCTCTGGTCAGATCTAGTGGTACGACACTGGCTCGCTCGGTGGTGCGCGAGGATCCAGATGCACTGATTGCATTGGTCGAATGGGTCTCAGAGACTTTATCGTAGGATCCAATTATGAAATGGGGATTTTAGCTAACTGTCGTTTCATATCACTTATTGATTTGATTAAGATTATTCATATTTGGTGCTGATAAGGGGCTTGTCTAAACGTCCAATTTAAGTATGTCTTTTAGGGTGGGGCTGTAGTTGGTTCTGGCCCTAGTCTTTTTTTATTTCGGGGATTTAGACGTTTTGTATGCTCTCCCTTTTGGGGAGTAAGTCAATATCAAGGGGGTCAGGACTTGAGTGATTGCCTTTTAAGATTTATTGGCCTGATTTTACTTTTTCAAAACTCAGATATAGAAGAAACTTTTTTAAATTTTTTAGATTTATATAAACAAGAAAAGGCGAATGATAAGTGAGAAACTTAAAATATGTCTTGTTAATGATTTTTACTCTCGCAATGTTTACATTCATAGCTAGTTTTGAAAATAATGCACCGCTAGGAGGGAGATTCGGCATTCCAGCTTCGGCGGCAGAGCAGGTAGTAGAAAATGGAGACACATTCGAAATCATCGTCGAGGACAAATATGGCAATGAAGAAAAGGTTGTTATACCGAGGGGTCGACGTATCATAGTTTCTGAGGGAAAAAATGTAGGTCAGTTAGAGATTGTTGTAGCACCAAACGACGCTCCTCAGGCTCCTGGCTATGATGAACCAAGCGGAAATCGGTTGTTACGTTACAATCAGGAAGGTTCACCTTTATTCCAGTCGTCCATACCATTAAAGCAGTCTGATCCATGGGGTCTATTGGGGTGGTAGATAATTTGGTGATCGTGAGTCACTTATACCCACACTAACTGATCCATAGCATTTTACAACCTGATTAGAATTTAAGGGTGATAGCAAATAATCCTCTGACTCGCCTGACTACCAATCCTTAACGTCCCAGCCGACGGCGAGACCGCTAGGGGAATACTTTAGTCTTGCCCTTTGATATTTTTCTTCTTTAACGATTTGCCTAAGGTCTCTAAGCGTCTTAAAAGGAGTATCGACGAGCAATGAATTCACAAGCCACTTTGGAATACGTCCACCAGGTTCAGTGTGGTGCTGCCAGGTGACTTCGAGTGATCCGTCAGGAAGTGGTTTAAGGAGATAAAATCCATCGGAGCTTTTTATCCGTACATTTTTTGTTTCTGAGATGTAATCAGGAACTGCAGTTAACTGTATGGCTACTTCCTTTGTATCCGCATTTTGGGTCATCACTGAGTGAAGAATCAGATCCCTATCCTTGACTGGAAAGGGAAAGTTTATCACTTGATAGACGTACCCCTCGTTAAAACTAATCTCGCTCAGCTTGAGAGGGTCTTTGCAGTTATGGATCCATTTAGGGCATGCTTCCGTGTCATTCAACACAGCCAGGATGCTATCCAGGGATGACTTGATATTCGTCACCCCCTTAAACTCCTTTATTTTTGACCCAGGGACGGTTTTTAAGAATACCTTGATTCCGTCTTTATCCTTCGCCAATTCCCATTCTCCGTTCGCAGATCGGGTGCTCATGATTGAACATAGAAACATCAGTAGAAATAAGATCAAGTAGTTTAGAGATTCCGGATTCTTCATGAGAGGTATTGAAACAAAAAGTATAGCTGATGCCTGGCTAAGACAGATATTTGATCCGACTATATTTATACAAGGTTTTCAAAATTGTAAAGGCTGCCTGAATGACACCTAATGTGTTTGATTGAAATCGCTACTTGCAGAATTTTTAATATCTTGATATACAATTAAGGACTGGAATGAGCCTCTCATTTTTAAGAATAAATACCATGGCAAGGTCGTATCTTATTAATATCCTATATACGACCGTGTTCTGGTTTTTCGCTGTCTTGCTGTTTGTACTCTTGAGAACCGTTGGCATTAAGGAAGGTGGCGATTTTTTAACATTGGAGCACGACCATCTTGAATTAGATGTGATAACTGTAATGCTTGGAGGGTTAATATTAGGGATCGCTTTCGGGATACTGGACATTTTTCTTGATACCGAAAAAATCAGGAAGAAGTCCTATGGCTTCATTATTTTAGTCAAGAGCATTTTTCATGTAGCAGTACTAATTCTGGTTACCTACGCGATCGTCGTTATCGTCAGTCTATTTGAAGCTGGAATAGATTTGAAAGAAGCATATTCTTTTTCCTTTTCCAAGTGGACTCTTAGCGAGGATTTCCTAGTTGCTTTGGCCTATCTATGGGTGGCCAGTATGATGATAAGCTCGATAAAACAGGTTAATCTCAATTTCGGACCCGGAAATCTTGTGAGATTTATGCTTGGAACCTATCACCACCCTAGGGTGGAAGAAAGGATATTCATGTTTCTAGATATGAAATCATCGACTACTCACGCTGAGCGATTGGGTCATATCAGGTACAGTGAATTAATTCAGGATTGTTTTTCCGATCTGACAGATGTTGTAATTGAACGGAAGGTAGAGGTCTATCACTATGTGGGCGATGAAGCAGTTCTAACGTGGAAGGTTAAGCAAGGGTTGGACGATGCAAATTGTCTCAGGGCGTTCTTTGATTTTGAAAAGGTCTTGTATGGGAAGTCAAATTACTATAGCAAGAAGTATGAATTTTCCCCGGAATTTAAGGCTGGAGTAAATATAGGTTTGGCAACCATAGCTGAGGTGGGGGAGATCAAGAGGGAGATACACTTTCATGGAGACGTTTTAAATACAGCAGCCCGCTTGCAAAGCGAGTGCAACCATTATAATAAGAAAATGCTTATTTCCGAGGACCTGAGAGGTCGTTTCTCAGATTATCAGGATCTCAATTTTGAATTAATTGGGGATATAATTTTGAAGGGAAAGGAAAGGAAGTTAAATATTTATAGCGTTGAAGAGAAACAAGACTCGGACAAGAAACTATCAGATTAGGCCATTATAGATATTCATTCTACAACGCTCAACTTAATTGTAAAACCCGCTCACTTATTTTGATAGCGGGTTGGAAATTGCAGACGCAATTGCGGCTGTCTTGAAGGATTGCCACGCAGCGCTACTCAGGTTGCGTTAGAAAAAGCAAACGCCGGCGCAATCTGAGTCTTCGCAGTCAACTGCCCCATCCCCATCGTTGTCAAACTCGTCGAAGCAGCTTGATTCTGGATTTTCACAAATCAGGGCTGCAGCACAATCGGGATCCGCACAATCTGTAAGGCCATCTCCATCGTCATCCAGAGTGTTGCTGCACTCTGGACCTGTCTCAGTACAGGCAGGATCTCCGGCGCAATCTGAGTCTGCGCAGTCCGTAAAATCATCGCCGTCATTATCTTCAAAGTCGTTGCAAGTTGCCTCCGGTTGTTCGCAAAAAAACAGACCTTCGCTAGGACCCTGCTCACCAATGCAATCAGAATCGGCACAGTCGATAGGTCCATCTCCATCGTTATCCGCAAAGTCGCTGCACTCTGCTCCTGTCTCGGTACAGGCGGGATCGGCAGCGCAATCTGAGTCTGCGCAGTCAGCGAAGTCATCGCCGTCATTATCAGCCCCGTCATTGCAGGTCATCTCAGGCTGTTCGCAAGTCTGTTCCTGCGGCCCGAACTCACCTATGCAATCAGGATCTGCGCAGTCTATGAGTCCATCGCCATCATTGTCAGCAAAGTCATCGCAGGTCGTCTCAGGCTGTTCGCAAGTAAACGGTACTTCACCAGGAATCACCTCCCCTATACAATCGGGATCTGCACAATCTGTAAGGCCATCTCCATCATTATCGAGGAAGTCGTCGCAGGTTGTTTCGGGTTGCTCGCAAAGCTCCCCACAGGGACCCGCCTGACCCACGCAATCCTGGTCCGCGCAGTCTATTGGACCGTCGCCGTCGTTGTCTAACCCGTCGTCGCAAACTTCTGGTGGTACCTGCGGTCCAGGCACACACATTCCATCGATACAAACTTGGTTGCCTGGACAGGGTTTTTCGACATTACAACCGGCTACACACATTCCGATCTCTACTTCGCCAGGAAAGGAACAAACTTTTCCAGGTGGGCAGCGGTCATCAGATGTACACCCGGGTACGCAGGTACCTGATTCGCAAATCTCCCCAAGTGGGCATTGTGCATCCGTTTCGCAGGGCATCGGAGTCGGAATGGGAGTGGGCGTCGGGCTTGGCGTGGGCGTCGGACTCGGTGTGGGAGTAGGAGTTGGAGCTGGAGTTGGTGGTGGTGTAGGTAGTGGTGTAGGTGGTGGTGTAGGTGGTGGTGTAGGTGGTGGTGTAGGTAGTGGTGTAGGTAGTGGTGTAGGTGATGGTGTAGGTGATGGTGTAGGTGATGGAGTCGGGATAGGAGTAGGCGTAGGGCTTGGTGTTGGAGTGGGAGTAGGCGTAGGTGTCGGCACGGGTATACAGGTAATTTCTACGGTGTTTCGTCCAGGTAACACATCCAATGTTGCGCCCCCGCTACAACACAGCTCTCCGTTTCCATCAGTTCCTTCGATCATAAAGTTTCTGTCCTCTCCAACAGGTACAAGCACTGTAATCTCTTCTCCGATGCCAAATGTCTCTACTATGGGATCGAAGCCGTCTGTAATGGTGAGAGTAAACAGTGCTACGCAATCTAGGATGGACTGTTCCGTAGATACACCCGGACCGGCTAAGCGATCAAGACACTGTTGTGTGGGGAATCCTATTAAAACCCTTGTACCGGAGTCTTGGGTATTTCCGTTGATTTCGCCTTCTAAGCAGGAGGTATGGATAAATACTGACAGTATGAATAAGCTACTGATTATTGCATAGAACGTTTTTTTCATTCCCTTTGCATCTCTTTCCCTTACGGATTCACTATCACGTCAACAGGGGCTTTATTCTGCGGATTAACTCCCGGCAGGAGGTTGGCAGGCTGAACCAAAGGAGCGCTGATTAACTGTGAATACGCGGGAGTCGTTTCTTTTCCGGGAAGTTCCTTACCAGGATATTCCGCTTTACGAGAGTCATCGTCTTCCGGCGCTTCCTCCTCAACCTCTGTCCCTTCGATGAGTTCATTTTGAAGCTCTGGCGGTATCGGAGCTGGCACAGAAGGGCATCCATCTTGCAAGATCTCTGAAAATTGCCCTGCCCCAACCACTACCTCCCTTGGGCATCTCAGAATGCCTCTTACGTAGGTTTGACCTTCGTAGGTGTAGAAAATCCCTGACGCATCGATGTACAGCTCGGTTCCCTTGATGCCTGCCACGGCATTGGGGGTCGAAAATTCGATGTCGGATTCTACCCCGGGAATTCTTTGAATAACGCCCTTCAGCTTTCCCTTGATTAGATTCGACAAGGATTTTCTTTTAGCCGGGGTGTACACAAACTCCGTTATCTCGAAAGCAGCATTTGCACCCAGCGAGATCAGAGAATCGTCGTTAAAAAGGATCTTTACCCCGGAATCATCCCCCGTTTCGATCTTGTCGCCAAGATAGACCCTGGTTCCCTCTTCCACAGCTTCAGTCCCTTCGGCGCCCGTGACGGTAGCCTGTCCGTTGAGTGCAGTTACGATTCCGACAGATTCATCCTCCTGAGAAAAGACAGACGTTGCACAACTCATAAGGATTAATAGATTCAGTATTATTAGTGTTTTTCTCAATGCGTTCATCTCCATAGAAGATTGCTAAAATCTCGCGTTGAACGTAACCGAGAATACATCCTGATTATACTGGAACGGCTCGGGTCCTGGAAAGGTGCTATCTGAAAAATTCGATATATGCTGATAGCCGAAGTCAATAGAAAAGATTTTATAAAGCTGCTTGGAAACGACAACCAACACCCCGATCTGATTATCCACCCTGTCAAACGGGTCGTTGTAATAGTCCTGCCTAAAGTAGTTTGTCGTGATGAAGGTCGTCAGGTCAAATGGCATATAGGCAATCGCTTCGAGAAATACCTGTGGGGCAGTATAATCAAAGTTGCGTCTTCCTTCAATGTCTTGAGCGCTGTTTAGTGCGAAGTTAAATCCCGGTCTCAGAAGAACCCGGCCATCATATAGGCTGAAGAGCTGGGCCACCGTCCAATTATTATTAAAGGCATCTCTCTCCGGAAAATTCTTGAAATCATAGTAGCTGAGGTTATAAGACAATTCGGTGCTGGTATTCGTGGTCCACTCAAGAATCATTTTTGGACTTACTGAGTGGGATTGAGAGAAAAGATTGTCTGCGGGCGAACCGCCTAGAAACGTGATGTCATAGAAATAGTCCAGAAAAAGACTGACGGGAGTCTTTCCTATCGAAGTTTTTCTCCGTCCATATAGATTTATCAGGTGGTCTTGTACGTTAAATTCCTCCAAACCATTATTGAATGATAAGTAGCCGGAATAGCTTCCGCCCAACACCGTATCCTTGGTGAGATAGGGGTTAAAGCCCAGATTTGCGAAAAACACCTCACGCCAGGCACTCTCGTCGGATACAATCGGGATGCCGTTGGGTTGCAGTGCAACGTTGGTATCATACTGTATTCCAGTGCTGACTGCTCCGTAATATCGCTTGGTGAGATTTGCGATTATGTCTAAATATTCCAGTGCGGCCCCTGCTGTGTCTGTCCCTGCCCCAAACTGTCCCACGAGTTGAAAGTCATTCTTTGCCTCCTCATAGTTTTTAAGCCTGTAACGACTGATCCCTGCATAGAAATGTGCAGGAACCGCAACATCGGGGTCAAGCTGAGAAGCCTTATCCAATGAAATTATTGCCTCTTCATAGTTTTCGAGCTTATACTGTGTATAGCCCAGGTCGTAGTTTGCGAGACCACTCCCTGGTTGGCGACGCACAGCTTCTTCGAATTCAGGAAGTGCGAGGTTATATCGCTGTAGCTTGAGATAGGCAGTTCCCAAGTCGAGATATATACCCTTTATGTTGGGGTCAACGCTTTTTGCTTTTTCGAGATATTTGATAGACTCATCGAAATTTTCGAGCTTTAGATATGACAGCCCGAGGATGTGATTAGCCGTCGCGCTCTCAGGGTTTTCCTTCAAAGCCTCTTCCAGGATTTTGGCAGCTTGCGCGTAATCCTTTCTGAGATACGCAGCGATCCCCTTATTAAGATTAACCTCGAAATCAGCCCTAAGAGGGTAAGAAATAGCCCATATCAGAAACGTAATCATGAGAAACCGCCGGTAAGTCAGTTCTTTTAGCCTCCTTTAGGACTCAATCAGAATTAACCCAGATCAGATTCTGAGAATTTACAAGGTACAACCCTTCCTTCGATTTGTCAATTGATACTCTAATGCATTGTTTAGTCGATCACCAAGCATTTTAAAATCGCTGCTTTTGAGTTTCATATTAAGAACGATATAGAGCAAATGCCCATCAACAATTAAGTTAAACCTTAGTAAATCTCTTTATTGGGCCGCATGACAGCAGCTTCTGCGTCCTCTATCTTGCATCGTGCATCATTTTTCCTTTGCAATGTAGACGCCAGTCCAATCATGGGGCGGCGGCTCGAGTATGTACTCTTGACATCGGTCTTTATACAGGGCTGAGGGTGTGTCGTTGGGGAAATTACGTAGGATCTCGACGAACTTTTCTTTTGCCGCAAGGAACATACCCCTTCGATAAGTATTACGTGCTTCGGTAAACATCTTGACCAAATGAGTTTTGGAGGTGTCATCAGAGAAGGTATTGACAAGCTCAAAGATTGAAATTGGCTCTTCTTTACCCTTGACCTGCACGAGATCAAGCTCCCGGATCAAAAAGGTTGTTTCGGATGAATTAAGGTTTTCCAGGGTTGATTTACTTATGATGATCTCGGTTCCATAAAGTTTATTGAGACCCTCTAGGCGTGAGGCCAGGTTAACACTGTCACCTATTGCCGTATAATCAAACCTGATATTGGCACCCATATTTCCCACAATGGCCTCCCCTGTGTTGATTCCTATTCCGATGGATATGGTGGGGAAATTTCTCTTGCTCCATCCGTTATTAATCTCCCTGAGCTTCTTCAACATGGCGAGAGCTGCTTGACAGGCGCGCATTGCATGATCGGGAACATCGAGGGGAGCACCGAAAATTGCCATCACTGCATCTCCGATATATTTATCGAGCGTGCCGCGCTCTTCCATAACAATCTGGGTCATTGGGCTGAGGTATTCGTTGAGGACTGAAACAAGCATCTCAGGAGAAATGCGCTCCGAAAGCGAAGTGAAACTGCGTATGTCTGAAAATAGTAAAGTAACTTTTTTACTTTCCCCCCCGAGTTTGAGTTTATCAGAATCCCTCAAGATTTCGTCTACGACATCGGGTGACACGTAACTGCTGAAGGCCTTCCTAAGATATCTGCTTTTCCTCTCTATTATTAGATTGCGGTAACCCTCAAAGAATACGTATGCAAAGCCTACAGATAAAGCGGGATAAATTGTACTCGTGATAAAATTCAAACGTGTAAAGACGAAAAAATTCCCCAATAAGTAGAGGAGAATAAAAAGTACAAAAATAGTGAACCCGATGAATGTGCCTCTCGCTCTTATTAGAAGCAAAACGAGTAGTATCGGAAGCACAAAGACTAATGCGATGTCCAGTGCATGGGTAAGTTTGTTTTCTATAAGGAATCTGCCATCGAGAATATTTCCTGCAACGCTAGCATGTATTTCAACACCGGGATAGACAGGGTTAAACGGGGTTGGTCTTAAGTCAGCGATTCCTATCTCGGTGGCTCCCACCATAACTATTTTGTCTTCTAAAACTTCGGCTGGGACTTTTCCCGACAGTACATCTACAGCGGAATAGGTCTTAAATGTGCCAGCTGGGCCGTAAAAGTTAATGAGGAACTGTCCAGACTCATCCGTAGGAATTTGCGTTTTATTTATATAAAGGGCGTCCACACCATAGGAGGCCATGGTCAGTAATAGATCTCCACCGAGAAATAGTCGAACGCTTTCAAGGTCAAGCGAGGGATAAATCTCACCGTCATAGCTCATGAGGATTTGCGAGCGGCGGAAAATACCATCTCCATCAGGGAGCATATTGAAAAATCCAAATCCCGTCGCGTTCGCACCAATCTCAGGAAGGTTTAAATCTGCGGACCGGAATTTCTTAAGAACGTCCGGGGGGGGGTTTCCTATCATCTTTACAAGCTTAATATTTGATCGTTTAAGCTCCTTGCGTGATTCGGGATGCGGATCCGCCGTGGCGTCGTCACGAAAAAAATAACCTAGGATGATGTTCTTACTCTTTTCCAAAGCTTTCCCAAGGGCAATATCGGCTTCCTCGGACTCTTGTTCTGAGAAAACAATATCGAAGCTTACGACCTTCGGTTTATAATCGGATAGCCTGGTTACAAACTCAGCAACAAGATATCGCGACCAGGGCCACCTTCCCAGCTCGTTAATGCTTTTCTCGTCGATGGCAACTATCACTACTTTAGGATTGGGTTCCACGGGTCCACGCGTCTTGAAACGGAAGTCGCCATATCGCAGGTCAACCTCGTTCAGAAAAGATGGAGACCATATATAGATAGTCAGACTGAGAAGTGCCGAGAAGAGGCCAATTGCAATGGCTATGAATAAAAAACGTTTATCGCTTCTTTCCATAATCGTTGTAATGATAAGATCTGAGCGGAATGTCTAGCTTCACACACCTAGTGTGTTTTATATGATTCTCCTGTGATACAAACGTGAGGTCAGATTGTTGCCAATCAGTTAGTTCGGTTTTCATATTTTTCTACCCGGCAACTGCATTTTAGAGCTCTACCGCTAAGCTATAGCCTTTATTCCCCATTTTTCGATTATTCATCCGTCACGATAGTTAATGAATAAGTATAACGCATCATAAGATTATAGGATTGGATGTTTTTCTAGTCAAAGAAGAATTTTGAATTTGCATAATCTGTAAAAAGGAGAAATTTTTACTTCTATAAATAGTAAACTTTCCCCAGTAGTTCGAAAGTAGTAATCGATTGTTACGATTGTTATGGAGAGCACTTTCAGACGAATCAATCGAGCTACTTAAGACATGTTGTGTTTTCACTGTCTTTTGTATTGTATCGCCATTAGCGTGATATCATCTGCCGCGGAGGCACCGGAGGAAAAACTCTTCAAGTCGCTTAGCGTAATTTTTAATCTATCCTCGACTGGAAGACTTTTTTGATTTTCTAGCAATCTTTTCAGTCGGTCGTCTGTGTAAAAGTTGCCATTAAGGTCCATAGCTTCTGTAACCCCGTCGGTATACAGAAATATACTATCTCCCGGAGCTAGAGTTACTGTGCTGGTTGTGTACTGTGCGGCCTCATATACTCCCAAGGCCATTCCAGCGTTGTTACCCAGTGCTTCTACCCCCTGGGCTCGCGAGAGAATATATGGAGGGTTATGTCCACCATTGCAGTATAATACTTCTCCTGTCCGAGTGTTTAGGATTCCACAGAACATTGTGACGAACATTGCTGCGTCATTATCAACGCATAGTTCCTGATTGACATCGGACAGTATTTCATCCGGGTACATGCCTCTACCGGTTTTTGCTTTGATAAGCGTTTTAGCTACTGCCATGAAAAGAGCGGCAGGTATTCCCTTTCCAGAAACATCTCCTATGCAGAAGCACAGGTTGTCTCGATCTACAAAGAAAAAGTCGTAAAAATCCCCACCTACTTCCTTTGCAGGCTCAATGGCAGCGAATATCTCAAATTCATCCCTTCCCGGGAATGGTGGAAATCGTTGAGGCAGAATACTCATCTGTATGTCTCGTGCGAGTTTCAACGCTTCTTCTATGCGTTGTTTCTCGACGTATGCTTCGGTCAATCTGGCTCTTTCTAAAGCGACGGAAGCGTGTGCACCCAGTGCCTCCAAAAGCGATTCATCCCTTTTATCAAACACTCCGCCACCTTTCTTATTGAGAACCTGAATAACCCCGACTAAATTTCCATCGATACTTATCATAGGCAAGCATAGTATTGATCTCGTATGGTATCCAGTCTTCTTGTCGAAATCGGGATTGAATCTTGGGTCATTATATGCGTCCTTAATATTGATCCCCATTCGACTCTTAGCAACCTCTCCGGCAACGCCGACGCCGACTGGAAAACGAATTTCCTTTATCTTCCCTAGCTTTTGAGCAATTTTGCTCCAGAGTTCATTGCTAGATTCATCATATAAGAAGAGAGTACCCCGGTCCGCATCAATCACTTCAGTGGTTTTCTCCATGATAACCTGCAAGAGATTATCCAAGTGGGCTTCTCTTGTTATTGCCTTCGAGACATCGAGCAGTGCCTTTAGATCTCTTACCTCGCGTTTTATCGCTTTGGATGACTTAATACCAGGCATTTGTGTAAAACTAGTTAAATCTAAAGCTGATGGATTCGAGACCCAACATTTGAACTGTGAGTATTATAAATGTCTTAATCTTTACAATCCAATGAAACATATTTGCTGCAAGAGGTACGTCATGATTTAGTGTTTTTGGCCTCTTTTTAATATGTAAGTTTGATATTCTCCATCTTATGGTGTTCGTGGGTTTTCTTTACAGCTTTGATCGAGGAGTGAAGGGAAGGCTCCTATTAAGTGCTCTCTCAGGTATGGTAATGCTTTTATATGGCTTCCAGATGACTGGATCAGGTGGCAGTGCTAATTCCCAATCATCACATCTTAAAGACTTCGGTGCCTTACTAATATTAACTGAATCTTCTGATTCATTATTCGGAATCAGTATAAATTCTATATTCTTTCCGTTGCCATAAGCCCTTACTCCCCACCATTTAATTGTGTTAGAATACTTTTTGAATATTATTGTCTGTAATTTCTGAATGAATGAAAATGTCTCATCATGGAGATAAAAGACCAAATGGATACTGGGTTGACTTCTTCTCCGGAAGAGAGCACTACGGCAGCTTCGAAGGAAACAGCTACGGCATACCGTTATTTTACGAAAACCTCAAAAAAACCGGAACCGATGGAGGGCTGGAGGTTCGCTCAGACAGGGGACGTGATTCGAATTATCTTGAATCAAAGGGTTGCGAGGGCCTTGATTTGGGTTGTCATTGTCTTGTTACTGGGAGCAGCGGGTTTCTATATCATAGTTTTGATTTTCTCTCCCGACCCTTTTGCACATGGACTGTTGGACTCTTTGTATCTGTCTGTTATAACCCTGACGACGGTGGGTTATGGAGACAACCTAAATTTGTTGTCTCTTCCACAACCGGGCCGGACTATTGGGGAAGTTTTTTCTATAACCTATCTCCTGGTTGCCTATGGAGTAGTTGTTTGGGCATCCTCGACCGTGGTAGCGTATCTTGTAGAGGGATCACTCTCCGGAGTGCTATTAAGAAGACGAATCCTAAGACGAATTAACATGTTAAATAACCATTATATATTATGTGGAATAGGAATCACGGGAATTGCTATTACCGAAGAATTCCAAAAGACCGGCCATCAATTGGTTTTTGTGGAATTGGATAAAGAGTTGATTTCGCAGTTGAAATCTGCTTTTCCTAAAGATGAATTGCTGATTATTGAAGGAGATGCAACTGAAGAAAGTGTCCTTCTTCAAGCGGGAATCTTACGTGCTAGTGGAATAATATGTAATCTGTCAAACGATCGTGATAATCTTTTTTTGACTTTGACAGCCAGGTCTATGAACAGTTGGCTGCGCATTGTTTCTCATGGTGTGGAGCCGAGGAGCAAGGGAAAATTACTTAAGGCTGGAGCTGATAGTGTAATTTACCCTGGTACAATAGGCGCACTTAGGATGGCCTCAGAGATGCTTCGTCCAACCGTAGTATCCTTCCTTGATAAGATGCTCAGAGACGCACGTCACCAGCGGGTTTCAGAGGTCAAGCTGAAAGAACATTCCAAATATGCCGGGAAAACGCTGAGAGATTCCGGGATCTATAAAGACTGCGGCATGCTTGTCCTAGCGATCTTATTGCCTAGTCAAGATGAAGAAAAGTTTATTTATAACCCTTCGGCGGATTTTGTATTGGAACCAGGGTCGGTCTTAGTTGTGATTGGCGATGTTGAGCAGGTGCAGCTGTTGGAGAAATACGCAAATCCAGAAATAGCTTAAATTCAGGAATCGCGAATCTTGGAATCTTGTTATCCCAGGGATTGCTAGAAAGAGAGAAAAGAAATGATAAACGCGATAGAATTTGATTTTTCCACTAAGAAGGACTTTGAAGTAAGGATAGAAGATATTAAGGCCGAATGCGATGAGGGTCATTACTATTGGATTTATCTAGATGTGGAAGGAATAAGTAATTTTGTGGATATCTTGCAACGGCTATGCCCAAAATCTGCTATTGATAACCAATTCCTAAAAAGTGATACAAGGGAACTTCTAAATCTTTTTCACGATTCGCTTCATTTCAAACTTTTTGAGACATGTATTCTGAACGGGCAATTAGTCTCGAACCCTATCCGGGTGATTCTGGGAAAATGCTTTATTGCAACTATTTACGATCCAGACTCGATGGTGGTTGCAAGGATGCTCGATATGTACCACGACGATTTTTTGAACTTCAGCCAGTCACCGGGTTTTCTCTTGTTTGAAATTGTTGATTACATAACAAACACATATCAGTTAGCATACAGGGAATTAGAACAAGAAATCGATAAATTGCAATTGAATTTGTTTGAAAACATTGACGATGAAATCTTCCTGAAAGTTGCAAAGAGTACACAACAACTGCTCGATTTTCGTTCGGCACTGGTTTCTGCCCGAGAAGTCATCGCCATTTTGGCAACTAGAAAATCTCCGTTTATCAGAGAGACTACTCAGCCGTTTCTCGAGAGCAAGGGTAGTCTGCTCAATAGATTGAGTGACGACCTTTCTACTCAACGGGCTGTTGTATCTGACACCTTGAACCTCTACATGGGCTATGTCAGTCATAAAACGAATAGTTTAATTAACAGACTAACGATAATTAGCCTGATATTTTTGCCGATTACATTTTTAGCGGGAGTATACGGAATGAATTTTGACTTTCTGCCGGAGCTAAAATGGAAGTATTCATACTACGTGTTTTGGTCTATTGTGTTTCTATTAGTGACAAGTTCTCTTTTGTTTTTTAAGCTGAGGAAATGGATTTGATTCTCAACAATTTAGGATGTGTGTAATCTGTGAGCCTTTCGTTGGGCTAATTAGATCTTGATTTTCATTCCGTCGTGTAAGATTTGCATTGGTAGTTTCTCTGAAACTTTCTTTAGCTCATTGATAACGTCATGACGATGTAAGGGCTTCAGATGTGTTACGTAGATCTTTATGTCGTTCCTTTGCATCTTAGAAATTTCTTTAAACATAAGGTTGGGGGTAAGATGTCCGGTCAGCCTGGCTGTTTTTTCTAGACGATTTGGAAAACTACACTCTATAATTAATGCCTTCAGTCTTTTGTGGTCTCGAATTATTTCCCAAAATAGTTCTGTCTTATAGGTGTCTGATGTAAAGGCGAAAGCAGTCTTACCGTTGTCAACAAGCAGGCCCACGGTTGGCACTGTATGATTTACCGGTATCGCCATTATATTAAAAGAGTTTATTCTTATGTTTTCGAGGGGTGTAATGTTCCTGAATGAGATTTTTGACTTCCTGGAGCTTGGTATTTCATTGAAGTTGGGCCATATCCTCCAGTTGAATATGTGGGCCGATATATCATCCAGTGTTTCTTTAATCCCATAAATGTTCAGGGGCTCATTACGGAAATCAAAAGCCGTTTGAGCTAGAAAGGGAAGATCTGCTATATGATCAATATGCGCATGAGTAATTAGAATATTATCTATCTTAGATCGGACTTTGTTACTAAGAACCTCTGAACACGTTCCGGCGTCAACTAATATTTTTTTATCAACAAGGAAGGCAGTCGGATTGAGGCCTACATCCCTGCTGCCGTTACAACCAAGGACAGAAATCTGCATCACTCGTCTCTTTTTGTTCTATCTTAGAAAGGCAATTCATTTTACCTAATAAAATGACCTATGGCTTGAGATATGAATTAAATTACTAACTTTAACATAAATTAAACTCACTTTTTATAGTATGTAAAATCTAAACATTAATGTGAGTTAGTCAGCAGCATGTTTTGATCACCGACTTTTGTTAAGTTATTCTTATTGATAGTTTAAGGGATAATTAGCATTACAGATTGTCACTTGATTTTTCCTTGTCCTGTGGCTTGATTCAATATAATGGTTAATAATTATTACAATTCCAGCGATAGGGAGATCAATGTGAATTCATCGGGAAAAGGAAAAGCGGTGATAGAGTGTTCCAACAACGGTCCGTATTTAGTGAGGAACGTTACGCGTCTTCAAAACTCAAAGGGTGAGGAGATATCAACAAAGAAGGTTGTGGCGTTATGTAGGTGTGGGGGATCCTTAAATAAGCCATTTTGCGACGGTACGCATGCCAAAATAGGGTTTTCTGGGGAGAAGCTTACCGATGGTCGTTTGGATAAAAGAGACAATTACCACGGAAAAGGCATCACCATCCACGATAATAGGGGTATCTGCTCACATGCAGGACTTTGCACAGATAATTTTCCATCTGTTTTCAAACTAAGGACAGAACCATGGATTGATCCAGATGGTGCGGAAGCAGAAGAGATAATTAATACCGTGCGTAAATGCCCCTCTGGTGCACTCAGTTACACTAGTGATAATGTTGAAGATAGGGAGCAAGATCGAGAGCCTATGATAAAGATCTCAAAGGACGGGCCTTATTATATTACTGGTGGAATTGAGTTACGAGATGAGCCCATGGGTGAGGGGGCCTCGGAAGAGCATTATGCCCTTTGTCGATGTGGTGGATCTAAGAATAAACCATTCTGTGATGGTTCCCATTGGTATATAAAGTTCAGAGACGAGGAGAACTAACTTAATAACTGATTTTCTAGGGTGACTTTCTAATAATGCCTCAGATATTTTACCTTCCAGATGAGAAGGCAGTCGAGACAGGTTCGGATGATAGCATTCTAGCTGCTTCATTAAACGCGGGTATTCCTCACACAAATGTGTGCGGCGGAAACGCGCGTTGTTCGACTTGCCGTGTTATGATCCTGGATGGTCTGGAGTACTGTACTCCCAGGACCGAGAAAGAACTGACTCTCGCACAGCATTTGAATTTCTGCCCATCGATCCGCCTTGCATGTCAGACTAAGATAACCGGGAACGTGAATCTAAGAAGACTGGTATTGGACGACGCAGACGTGGAATTGACATCACAGCTGAAGACTGGTCTACATACGTCGTCGGTCGGAGAGGAGAAAGAGGTCGCCATCCTGTTTGCTGATATAAGGGGTTTTACGAATTTTGCAGAGGCCCTCGTTCCTTATGATGTAGTGCATGTCTTGAATCGTTACTTTCTACGCATGGATCAGGCGATCATGAGAAATGGTGGCTATATTGATAATTATATGGGGGATGGACTCCTTGCCTTGTTCGGAGTGGAGAGTAATGATAACGCTCCACTAAACGCTGTGAAAGCGGGTCTGGAAATGCTGGAAGAAATGGAAAGGCTCAGGCCTTATTTACAAATCATCTATGACCGATGTTGGGAGATCGGTATCGGTATTCATTACGGAGAGGCAGTTATAGGAACGATCGGCGGATCAGTAAGGAGAACCACGATAATCGGTGATTCGGTGAATTTTGCAAGCCGCATCGAATCAGCGAACAAGGAGTTAGGAACAAATTTATTAGTCTCTGAAAGAGTTTATGAAATGGTTAAGGATAAGGTACTGGTTAATCAGCCCGTCAAATTAAAAATTAAGGGTAAGACTGGAGAACACGCATTATATCAAGTAATAGGTTTGGATGCTAATGTTTCGCATGAATAATCTCGTGAAGATCCTCAACCTTCATGAGATGAATCAACCCTCCAAATAATTTCTTAGCACAGATTGCGACATTGAAGTAGCAAATTTCCTGCATCTTGCTGCAGCGAGTTTCATTTGATCAAAAAGTTGTTGATTTGACACATTATCCGAGCTATAACATTTATAAGCATTCGCTTATGGTGGGGTTTTGACTAAAGAATTTATCCCGAGATGATTATTATTTTTCACAAATGCTGGGGGATTATTTGTAGATTTGATTTCACCACATGAGTAAACCTGATTATCTTGGCCAAGAACTTTTTAAAATCTCTCGCGGGAAGCGAGGAAATTCTCGCAAAGTACGATTACAATCTAGAGATAGAAAATACAATCGCAAAAAGTTCGACTATAAGGAACTTTCGTTCGATTGCGTAGGAGATCTTGCATTCTGGTTGGATTCAGACACAAAATTTCTCCGTGTCAACAAAGCAGCTTGTGTATTCAGTGGATCTTCACAATCTCGACTCGGGGAAATGACGAATTACGATATAGGTCCAAACTATCCGAAAGAAAGTACGAGTTTTCCCGGGTGCAATCCAGAGCGTCGTAAGACACGAAAGGGTGAAAGCGGCGGAATAGAGCTCCGGGTTACTAAGCAAACTAGAAGGTTATTTGAGAAAAATAGAGAACTGAAAAAGGAGATTGCGAAGCGTAAACTTGCTGAAGAGGAGATCAGGACTGTATTAAGCGAGAAGGATTTACTTTTAAAAGAGGTTCAACATCGCCTAAAGAACAACCTTCAGTTTATTACCACTCTACTAGATATTCATAGCGATTACACAAATGATAATAAGATGCAAAATGTACTTGTCGACATTCAAAACCGCATAAAATCTATGGCTCTAATACACGAACAAATATATCAATCAAAAAGCGTCGCAAAAATCGACTTTAAAGAATACCTAAAAAATCTCGTTAGCTATATCTTTGACTCATACGGAATAAGTAGGAGAGCAATAAAGCCTAAGATTACGGGGAGCGATTGTTCTTTATCTGTAAAGAGCGTAATAAACTGTGGTCTGATAGCTAATGAACTGATTTCCAATGCCTTGAAGCATGGCTTTCCAAATGGGAGACAAGGTGTAATCTTCATCAATATGTATTCCGAGGATAACAATTTTAAATTGATTATTGGTGACAATGGTATTGGATTCCCTAAGAATTTTAGTTTCCAAAATATAACGACCTTGGGCTTACAATTGGTTATCTCATTGACCCATCAGCTTAATGGAGGTATCAAACTGAACAGGAGAGGGCGGACTGAATTTAAAATTGTGTTTCCTGAAAATTGAAAAAGGTAGTAGTAGGTTTGTCGACTATAGGCTAAAATCACATTGCACTTGGTTAGGACTGATCTTTTTTTGTGAATGCAAATTAGCTCGAGAGAGCTGCTTCTACTATTAATTTTCCGGAAGTATTAAGGATTTTGTGAATCAGAAGCAAAAACGCCCAGTGCGATAGACTCAAAGGAATCTAAAAGAACATCGAAAAACTCGTCCTTATCAATGGCCTTCGTTAGTACAAAGGGGCTTTTTAAATTGAATTGTTTGATGACTCGTAAGGTGATAGACTGTGGTTACAAATCAATACAGGAGATTTTAAAATGTTCAGATTCAAGATGATTAAGATAACTCTGGTTGTGGTCGTAACTCTGTCTTTCACTAATGCGAAGGGTGAACAAATACCCACATTCAACCTTCCAAAAAATAGGCTTTCATCCGATGAGATAACCACGAATGAAACGATATCGGCCAAATTGGGTTTAGAACTTGCGGAGCTGAATTACGAATACCTTTCATATCTGGAGAAGGTCCGGGAGCCTAAGAAAGGTTTTAGTTTTCGGGATAAACAATTACGAGTGACAGATGATACGGTCGTGATTGATGCTGTTGCTTCCGGTGACGTGGAGGTCTTGAAATCTGAGCTCGAAAGATTGGGCATGCAAAACGTCGGAGTTTTTGGGCGTGTTGTATCCGGGCAGTTGCCAATTATTGCGATTAATGATATCGCGGAGCTTGCCGACTTAAAATTCGCACGCCCATCCCTTTTTACGATCCATGCGGGTGTGTGCACCAGTCAGGGTGATGAGGCTATACGCTCAGACGTTGTACGCTCGATGCTGGGTATCGACGGTAATGGTGTAACGGTTGGTGCTTTGTCGGATAGCTTCAATTGCCTCGGAGGTGCGGGACAAGGCGTAGCCGAGGGTGATCTACCGGCGGGTATAGTGGTGCTGGAAGAGGGTGATTGCGGTTTTGGAATTGATGAAGGACGCGCTTTGATGGAGATAATATTTG
>JBAUII010000006.1:0-75131 GCA_049682815.1 Thermodesulfobacteriota bacterium
GTAGGATCCGGAAAGCATACGAGATTGGCGGTGTCTCCCCCCCCGAAGATACCGTGTACGTCGATCTTTGGTATCCACAGGAAAAAGAGATGGCCTTTATAAGCAAACCCGTTGCCGTCGCATAGAAAATCACTTTGTGCCGTATTAAAGTTATCCAAAAACCCGTCGCATGCACAGGTCGCAGAATTTCCACACGTATTGTAGCCGGTAACCACAGAACTCTGAAATTTATCTGGTGCGATAGCTTGATAACAAACGCATTGATTTTGAAATGGAAGGCCTTCTGCAAATCCTTTACATCTATAACCCGTGATAAAAGGATGCCAATCATTACCGGGCCTGAGAAGTATCTGCTGGCATGGAGCCATATCTGAGAACATGAAACTACCGGTGGCATTTGCATCGATCGTGCCAATGGTAAAAGACAATAAAGATACTACAAAAGCTGTTAAGGTTAATCTCCTCACGGTAAGTCCTCCTTTTTTGGTAGAATTTAAATATATACTTATAGCAATATTAGGGACTAATTAAAAAGCCTTATTGCCATTGATTGTTAACGCATTTCTCTCACCCCCGTTATCTGGAATTGGGACCAAAGCAGATGCAGGCTCATTGGCACAAATTCTTTATCGATTCCAGATATGTCCTCGACCTACCCCATATCAAACTAACTAGTTATAGATTGCGATTATACTACAACGCGTTAGATAGAGTCAAGCGCCGAGTTTGATCATGAACGTCATTCAAAAATTGCGGCCTGTGCTGAACTTGTTTCAGTATTAAGAAAATCAAAAACCCACACGTAAAAATCCCCTCTAACTCCCCTTTACAAAGGGGAGGACCCAATGCCGGAGGGCAGCAACGTGAAAAAGATAAATGTAGCACCTGCCCCAGAAGATCCGCCAACAAACTTCTCCCCCTTTAAGAAAGAGGGACTTTCTCTTAAATCAGAGCAAGATGGGGTCATTGCCTGACTTTGAGCAAGGTGGGGTCATTGCCTGATTTTGTACTTTCTAAGCAATTTTAGGAGTTTTAGGTCGATTTTGTCCATACTGTCGATATCTCCCTGTATCTTTGAAACCCTAGTCGTCGGTATGCCAAATTCCTCTGCCACCGCCTTGAGCTCCAGATTCGCTATCCTCCTTAACAAATAGACGGGACTTTATATGCCCTAGCATCCCTTCGATCGATCATCTCATCTCATTCCAGAGACTAAATTGCCCTCGGGTGTTGCAATAACTAGATGGTAATGATTGTTCATTAGACAATAGGCATAACATCTCCATCTTTTCTGTTCTATATCCTTGCCGTTGAGATCAAGAAAATTCCTTCGGTCCTCCTCGTCTAAGAATATCTCCTGCTTGTTATTCCCGCGTGAAGTAACATGATATAGGGCACCCGGGAATTGTAATCTCAATTGTCTTGTTATAATATTATGAAAGTATACACTTAGTACAAAGTCAAGCAACGACCCCATCTGCTGCTAATTCTAGGATTCTTTTGATATGAGTCTTGGGTATTTCGATAGGCTCTATTCTATCGTCTATATTCTCTCTCCACCGTTTAAACTCATAACCATAGACAGCGCATCTTAGCAGTGATCTGATGTGTTTATGCATTACAATAAGGATTGTTTCGTTTGGATAGGACAGGACTATTTCTTTAATGGTTTTTAATATTCTTTTCTGGGCCGACTGAATCGTCTCTGTGCCGTCGGGGATTGGTATAGATGTGGGATCTACTTCGAACCACCTTTTGAAATCTGAATCATGTAATAATTCTTGAATCTTCTTGCCGTTCCAACTCCCATGATCAATTTCCTTAAGGCCGGGATTTATATGAAGGGGTAAACCAAGATGATCTGCATAGGTTTTGGCTGTTTCATATGCCCTTTTCAATGGACTGCTGATGATCCTCTGTATGCCTAAACTCTCTATTAGGGGCAAGTTGGCGTACGCTTCGTCTCTACCCTCTTTGCATAGGGGGATATCGGATGTTCCGACAAGCCGCTTTTCTAAGTTCCATTGCGTTTTGCAATGACGCGCCAGGAAGATTTTCGGAGGATTATCTGGGATGACCATTAGTGATTAATACTGTTTTCTTTATCAATTAGAACTTACAGAATAATCGTTGAAATTAAGCACGATAAGAGCCTGAAACAGAGATTATCCACGCGATTTAAAAGGAGCTCGCATCATCGAACGTTTTAGCCTTGGTTTTTGACACCTTGAGCTGAGGGAGAAATCTTCCACCGAGCATAATTGAACCCTGTTCTGTGCCTTCCTTTAATCTCGAAATCAAATATTCTTTGCTGGGTCCCAGGATGTTTACACCATGATCAGATTCTACTAAACAAAGTAATTTCATGTCTGAACCATTTTGATTCGCTACCTCATAAACGCAAGAATAGTTTAAAAGTGCGGCCTCGACCGTTCCACACGGCATGGAGGGGTTGGTCTCACCGGCGTGATATTCGTCTTGTTTGAACCACCCAGGGTCAGGGTACCCGTGAAAGTGAAGAATGGGCATACCATCATTGATCATATCAGGGGTGTATAGTGCTGCCGAAAGTGCCTGGGCAAGAATTACATATGTATCAAAAGAGGGTCTGATATCCCTTCTATTGAGATCAATGCCGACAGGTGTTTGAAGAAAAAGTTTCCCCTGAACCAATCCGATTCTGACTACATCTGAGCTTGGGTCAAGGTTCGTCTTATCACATCCCGATCTGGAAGTTAAAATCCAAATATCAGGCACCTGTTGATAGATGACTTTTTCTCTCATAGCAGTTTTTATGTAGAACCTGCCGTTTTCGTTTTGCCTTACTATTTCGCTGTTAATTCCATCCAGCTTTGATAATTTAGACCATTCTTCGAATGTTAACTCTTCGGCACCATCATATTTGGGGGCTTCAGCGATAGCGATAAATCCGTATGATACCCCTGTCCTACCTTCGAAAATCTTTTCGACTACATCTCTATGAGATAGCCTGGTAATTTTGTCGCTGAAACTTGAACCCTTCGGGAATAGGTCGGTGTGTTTTAAGTTTCTTCCCAGGTTTGCTAATTGATGTGCATATTCGGATTCACGCGGGTCAAATTCTCCCTTTATAAAACGATTTAAGACCGGAGGCTTAATCGGTGCATAAATTTTTGGGATGAATGAATTCAATATGAAATCGTCAAGTTGGGTTATCGGGAATGTGGAATCGGAAAGGTTCATATTAATAATCGAGATTCTATCTGCTGAGACACCGATAACTACCTCTGACATTGTTCGAATTATGTTCTTGAGTCCGATACTTATCTTTCTCTCATAAGGGGTATTGCTATCCGCAAATTCATCGTCTAATTGCATTAGTGTTACGATCTGAGTATTAAAGGGATCTTGAACATGCTTTTTTGTAAGGTCATCGGCCCATCCACTGCTCTTAATAATCTCAGTAACTGACTTATTAGGAGAACGCAAAACGTAATATATCTTTTCCGCAAGATTAGCCATCAACTTTCTGAACTTGGAGTATGGTCTATCCACGTCAATCACGGCATTAATATTTCTTTTGACCCTCCTTATCCTGAACATTCTTGAGATCAGGCTATCCTGTTGAATATCCGAAGCCCTGTTCCATTGTATTACATGAACACCACATTGGGACAGCTTCTCATACAATCTGTATCGAAAGTCAATGATAGTTTTGTTGGCATAACCCTTGGGAAGAGGTCTGAACGTAACCCTGACCTTCTCCGCCATCTGTTTTGGATCGCGAGGATTTACTAATTCCTTTTGTACGGGCATCCCTCCCAGACTTATTATGGTTTCGAGATCGAGATCCGCCAATTCGGCCATTCTAAGTTGTCCTCCGAAAAATCACCTGCTTGATTATACGTCTCTCGCGAATAATGCTAAGAAAAGCTTAAACTAAGTAAATGTAAACTATTTTTCTTACATCATCAACTTATGGGGAGACTTTTACCTAATGAATTCTCTGTACCTCGCTACATGGTTTCCGCTGGCGTGTTATTGCGAGCACATTCGCTTTCCTCAGTGCAGGCTCAAGCGAAGCAATCTGCTAGGTTAATCCTATAATGGAATGGGTAATCAAACGCTCTGCCAATGCCGAAGGAGATTGCTTCGAGACTTTTTAAGTCTCTCGTAATGACATCTGAGACTTTCAGTTTCTGTTATGATACCCTGCAGCTTGCTGCAGGGAGTTTCAATGTTTCTCAAATGGCAAAAGATACATTAACACGGATGTGAATTAAATAGACCTTCGGATTGTAATTAAGTTTTGCTCGGTGATTCTTGGCAAAGGCTAGGATGCGATTCGCATTGACTCATATTCACCCAACCCTTTCAGCATACAATCTCGAACAAGGCTTTCAAGCTCTTCTCTCCCTGCTTTCCCTTGGGGCAGATTCCTTACATCTATCGGAGGAAAAATTTTCATCGACATCGTACCGGGTTTTATCCACAGTGAACCTTTTGGCATAATTTCGTGCCCGCCAGATATTACGACAGGCACAACTGGTACTCTAGCGAGCAACGCTATAACAAATCCACCTTTTTGGAATGGAAGGAGCTTTCCATCGCGGCTTCTTGTTCCCTCAGGAGCTAATATCAGAGGTGGTCCGTTTCTGATTTGTTTCGCGATATTCTTGACCTGTTCGGTATCCCTCTTCGATCCATCACGTGCAACGAAGTATTGACCGGTGAGTTTCGAAACCCACCCAACAAAAGGTATATTTGCCACCTCATCTTTCAAAATGGCCCTCCATTCTATGGGGAGGAAGCCACAATAAAATGGTATATCAAGTGCGCTTTGGTGATTGTACATGATTACAGAGGGTCCATCAGGGATGTTATCAAGACCTTCGATTCTGACCTTGATCCCGCAGCCTCTTATGAGACAATATCCCCAAGGTCTGGTTCCGTATCTTATCACGTGTTTTGGGGATAATATGGCCAGAATTACGCCAACGCTACCTAATATAAAAGTTACTAGAAAGACTACAATCCAGCAATATATTGTTGTAATTAATCGATATGCTTTCATTAAATATTTATTGAAAAGTAACTACCATTCGGGTCGGTTTGTCAAGATTTTTACTGAAATTAATCGTCATTTTGTGGTATTGTGAAACATCAAATTTGCATAGTGAGATCGAATAAAACTCTTATTGACAAAGATTAGCGTAAGTGTTAATCGTAATTAAAACAAATTGAGAGTTAGCATCTGTAATCATTCCTGTTCAATTTCAATCTATGGAAAAGCTTGGAAATTCTAAATATGAACCGCTTTCATACATAAATTTTTACATTCTGATATTAATTCTTCTTTTCACTTCGGGGTGTGCGCAGGGCTTCCCGGAGTTAAATCCCTCTAAGGAGGCATCAACCGCTCCAGGTAAGGAGTGGAAGCCTCGCACCGGAGAATACTCTGAGTTCTTCCCAACTGAGGAATTGGCCGGAGTGCCTCAAGACCTGCAAAAAGTCATTAATGAGCTAACACTCTCCCAGTTGGTTGATGTAGCTCTTGTTAACAATCCGACTACCTTACAGGCGTGGGAGCATGCAAAAGCAGCAGCCGCCGCTTGGGCGGTAGCCCGTGGGATATATTATCCCCAACTCGGCGGTTCTGCGGAATATGCCTATAATAAAGGTGGAGGCGAGGCAAAGGGTCTGAATAGATACAAAGAGCAGTATGGGCAGGTCGGTGCCACGCTGAACTATCTCCTCCTCGATTTCGGTGGCCGAAGTGCTCAGGCCCAGGCTGCACGTCAAGCACTATTAAATGCAAACTGGAATCATAATCAGGCGATACAGGATGTGCTGTTGATTGTAGCTTCGGCGTACTATAAGTATATTGGTAACAAGGCTCAGACTCGCGCTGATGAAGTGTCTTTGGAGGAAGCCAAGATTAGTTTAGAAGCTGCAGAGCTTCGGCTTGAGGCAGGCGTGGGTACACTGCCTGATGTTTTGCAGGCTAAGGCGACAATGGCGCAGGTGCAATTTGATCTCGTTGCCGATCGGGGTGCGGTAGAAACGTCTCGCGGAGCGCTGGCGACTGCTGTTGGCTGGTCGGCGGATACGGAATTTGATGTCGCTGCCGAGGCTTCCGATTTGCCACTTAAGGCTCTGCAGCAAAACGTAGAGGATTTAATCGTCACTGCGAAGAAGAACCGTCCGGAATTTGCAGCAGTTGAAGCTTTTGTACGACAAAGGGAAGCCGAACTTCGTGAGGCACAATCTAATCGGTTTCCGCAGCTGTTTGCCGTTGGACAGATCGCAAGATGGTGGGTTCGTCCTGACGGTCTCTCAAGTGATTATTTTACCAACTACTTAGTCGGTCTTCAGCTTCAGATCCCGATCTTCCAGGGATTTGCCCTGGTTAATGCCGTCCGCGAAGCACGCGCGAATCTAAAGGCTGCTCAAGCTGCCTTGCTTGTCGAGGAACAGGCGGTGATACAAGATGTCTGGAATGCATACTACAACTTCCGAACAGCAGCCCAGCAGCTAGAGGCAAGCGAGGTACTTGTGGCCAGCGCCAAGGAGTCTTACGATGCCTCTCTTGCACGCTTCCGCTCTGGGGTAGGCGATATTGTGGAATTGCTGAATGCTCAAACCTTGCTGGCCGAGGCGCGGGCAGAAATGGTTCAGTCTCGAACGAACATGTTTACTTCTTATGCAGGGCTGGTACATGCAATTGGGGCTGAACTACCTTCGGTAAGTGACGTTAATACTATTGGCGACCCTGAGAGTGCCACTGGGACTGAAAATGAATAAAAACTCTTCACTGTTTAAATACAATGGCCTAAACTTAATCCTAATATCAATTTGTTCTATAGTTTTACTTTCCTGCGATAGGGACAAGGATTCGACCAAAGCACCTCACCGCTGCCGTAAAGGAGGAGAGGAGATTATCCGGTCAGCAATTGACGCTGCACGAACTCGTCTCCGTTCAATTTTGATGACGGCGTTTGCGTTTATCCTAGGGGTTGTACCTCTTGTGTTCGCGGGAGGAGCTGGTGCTAACAGCAGGCACTCACTTGGCACCGCCGTCTTCGGCGGAATGATAGCCTCAACATTCCTCAGTTTGATAGTTGTGCCAGTCTTTTATGTATTGATCGAGAAGTTAAGGGGACGCCGTGTTAAGGAACAAGAGTCGAGCACTTGAGTCAGGTGTATTCTTAGTGGACGTTACACCCAATACGTCATGACCTTCCAGAGGTTCAATTAATGCAAATGTTCATTCCAAAGCAATCAGTTTTAATCTTATTCCAACTGAGTCTTCTAATCTTTGCAATGACACTAAAGTCCAGCGCCGAGAGTCATTTGGATCGGAGCGGCGACGACAACGGCAGTTTGGCAAATTTTCTCGACTCCTGGTCAGAGCAGGATTATTTAACCGGAGGCTGGGGTGGATACAGAGAGAAGCTTTCAAACAGGGGTATCGACATATTTGGCTACTATGAAGCTACCGTTCTTGGAAATCCAATTGGCGGGAAAAAGAAAGGTCTGGCTTACGCCGGTTTACTGGATTTATTCATAAACCTGGATCTGGAAAAATTAATCGGAATCAATGGATCGAGTTTTCGCATCTCCGGCTCCTGGTCGTCAGGGCGTAGTCTGACAGAGGACTTTATTGGAAACTTCTTCGATGCCTCAAGCACGTTTAATGGAGATTCGATAAGACTTTACCAGCTTTACTTCGAGCAATTTTTATTTGATGACAATTTAAACATTGCGTTGGGTCGTATGGGCACTGGTGATGAATTTATGACGTCCCCTATTTTTTACAGTTTTGTTAGCCTCGCATTCGACCAAAACCCCGCAAGTATTTTCTTCAATATTCCTTCATTCACGGCGGATCCCGCATCGACTTGGGGAGCGAGGGCAAGAGTCAGCCCTATAAGACAATTTTATGCTATGTTCGGAGTATACGATTCCAATCCAAATGCTGGAAAGGAAGGTTTTCGTAATATTGATTTAGCAATCATAGGGGAAGCCTTTTTAATAGGAGAGATAGGGTTTGTTCTCAACGGTGATGAAGATTCAAATGGTCTCCCCGGGAATTACAAGTTGGGCGGCTATTACGATACCAGTAAGTTCTCCACTCTGTCAGACCCGGAATCAATGAAGCGAGGTAATTATGGTTTCTATTTAATCATGGAACAGATGGTTTATAAAGAGGCTGGCAACGGGAGCGACCAGGGGCTGAGGCCATTCTTAACATTTACTTTAGCACCATCAGATGACATAAACACGTTTCCCTTCTTTTTCTCGACCGGACTTGTTTACAAGGGGCTATTTTCTGGTAGGGATCATGACACCACATCGTTTGGTCTTGCCTATGGAAAGGTGAGCAAGGAAATAAGGGGACAAGACTTTGAGATGGTGATGGAATTGACTCACGTGTTTGCCATAACACCCTGGTTGACCATTCAGCCCGACGTCCAGTATGTTATACATCCCCATGGATCAAGCGAGATACCGAACGCATTTGTGATTGGATTTGGGTTGGATGTAAATTTGTAGGACAAAACACAAAATGGGGTCATTGCTTGACTTTGTACTTTGTAAGCAAGTTTAGGAGTTTTGGGTCGATCTTGTCTATTCTCTCCTTGTATCTTTGAAACCCTCGTCGTCGATATCCTACATTCCTCTGCCACACCCTTGAGCTCCGAATTCACCACCCTCCTTAACAAATAGACGGTAGCTTTATATGCCCTAGCATCCCTTCGATCGATTATGTCACCCAATGTAACACAATTGTCGCTTGCCCCTGTGTTAAATACTTCAATTTTCGTCTGCCTCGTCGGTACTGTCTGTGTTATTGGTACATTGTTTATAATCTCCCTATTAATTCGACCATCCATATCCCCCAATACTTCCTTCGACCCTCGTCGTCCAAAAATATCTCCTGGTTTGTTACTCCCGGGTGAAGGAATATGACATAGAGCACTTGGAGATTCTAATCCCAATTGTCTTGCCATAATACTATGACAGTATACATCCAGTACAAAGTCAAGCAATGACCCCATCTGCCATAATATTGAAATTGATATTCTCCTGTGTGATAATGACAGATTATTTATATCCCCTACGCAATTTTAAGGAGGAAATTCAGATGGTGATGAATAAAGATGGCGTATTGAAGGGGCAGCGAGCGCTCGTAACCGGATCCAGTTCCGGTATAGGAAGGGAAGTCGCAATTGAGCTTGCCAAGGCTGGAGCCTCTGTTGCCATTAACTATAGAGCTGGCGGTGACAAAGCCAGACAGGTGGTCCAAGAGATAAAGGATTCGGGAGGAGAGGCCATAGGGCTGCAGGCAGATGTCAGTAAAGAGGAAGACGTTCAGCGCATGTTTAAGGAAATGGTTGATGCTTATGGAAGCATCGATATACTGGTTAACAATGCAGGGATGCAGAGAGATGCCCCATTTCAGGAAATGACTCTTGAGCAATGGTACGCGGTAATCTCCGTAGATTTAACAGGTCAGTTCCTCTGTTCCAGAGAAGCTGTTAGAGAATTTTTAAGAAGGGGGATTGTTCCGGAATTGTCGAGCGCGATGGGGAAAATCATATGCATGTCCTCAGTGCATGATGCCATTCCATGGGCCGGTCATGCGAATTATGCTGCCTCTAAAGGTGGGGTCAGTATGCTAATGAAAACGCTTGCCCAGGAGCTTGCTCCTAATCGTATCCGTGTAAATGCTATTTCTCCCGGCGCCATTAAGACCGATATTAATAAATCTGTATGGGGTACTCCGGAGGGCATGCAGGGATTGCTCGAGTTAATTCCATATGGCCGTATTGGAGAGGTTTCCGATATTGCCAAGGCCGCAGTATGGCTGGCATCTGATGAGTCAGACTATGTAACTGGAGCCACGCTTTATGTGGACGGTGGTATGACTCTCTATCCTAGTTTTAGGACCGGTGGTTAAGCCATTGGATATAGAGTTAGATATTGATCTATCGATCTCGAGTATCAACATTTCGATTGAGAAACATGAGTGATAGAATTGAGAAAGTTGAGGCTGTTCTGGCATTACGGGCAGATGCAATCGTTGGTGAGTCGCCTGTTTGGAGTGCCGGTGAGAATTTATTGTATTGGGTCGACATTACTAGAGGAGTGATTCACCGTTATCATCCAACTAGTGGTCTTGATGAAAAATTTAAGGTTCCACAACCAGTTTCTGCCCTTGCGTTGCGAGAAAAAGGGGGATTGGTGTTGGCTTTGAGGGATGGGTTTGCGTTTTTTGATCCTACAAGTGGCGAATTAGAGATGATCGGCGATCCTGAAGAGAATCTTCCAGACAACCGATTCAATGATGCAAAATGCGATCCTCAGGGCCGCTTCTGGGGTGGAACCATGTCCAATACGCGTTGGGACGAACCTTCGGGGAGCCTGTATCGACTTGACCCGGATCTTAAAATCGCAAAGATGAGGGGAGAAGTTGTTTGCTCCAATGGCATGGGTTGGAGTCCCGATGGCAAAACAATGTATCACACAGAGAGCTTTCGCTACGCTATTTATGCTTTTGATTTCAACCCATCTAGCGGTGATATTTCTAATCGCAGGGTGTTCGCGACCGTCGATCAGAAAAGCGGGGGATTCCCAGACGGGTTGACTGTTGATCAGGACGGTTTTGTCTGGAGTGTCCATAACGCTGTGGCTAAGGTCGTGCGCTACAATCCTCGCGGCGTGATCGTAGCGGAGATTGAGGTTCCGGTTCCCCGCCCGTGCGGTTGCACCTTTGGTGGAGAGCACTTTGACAGGCTTTACATAACGACAGCTAGGGAGACGTTAACTGATGAGACGCTCAGGGAGATACCGCTCTGTGGAAGTATTTTTGTGGTTGAACCTGGAGTTAAAGGGTTTCCCGAGCCGCTTTTCAAAGGTTAAAAGACTGATGAAGAAGGAATTTTCAGTCCCGGGCATTGAGTGGCTAAAGTTCTCATCGATGATAGTGGGGTTTCTATTGATGTCGACCCTAGCTTTATGGTCCTGAAGCCACGTGCTAAGTGAACAGATTATTGATGTCATCTATTGAAGCAGGCCGTAGTTTTGCGACCCACATGTTTTCTTCGACATGATTAATTTTGCTCATGCCTACGAGCGCCGACGTAATCCCGGGGGTCGAGCGGACAAATTGTACCGCCCTCTGCGCATCGGTATCCAGATCTCTTAAGTGTTTTCCGATAAAGTCTGGAAGATTTTGTGTTAGTTGTCTTTGTAACAGAGACGAACTTGCTATAACCGTCACGCCTAGCCTGCTGGCCGACTCGAGCACAGTAAGCATCTCTCCATCCAGGTTCTGATTTCTCAAGATCAGCGGTTCCGTCATTGCCAGGTTAAATGGTAGTTGTATTACTTTAAAGTTATGTTCTTTCCCGGCGATCTTTTCAGCTAAATGAACGAACTCCGGTAGGGATAAAGCGCTATCATGTTTCGCTTCCTCTCGATAACCGTTCCATGTGGCAGTACCATACATCCTAATTTTTCCATCCGAGACCTTCTTTTCCAAGAGTTCAAAAACATTAACTATGCATTTATTAAATTCTTCCTTGGAGAGTTCTCGCAGTTGTTCTTCCGGGTTATGCAGATAATAAATATCTATCGATTCGAGGCCCAAATTTTCAAGGCTGGTTTCGAGCTGATTGGCGATGTATTTTGGGGTCATACAATGCATTCCGGATACTATATCATCAAGCGTAGTAATTCCCGGCTCTAAGAAGTTTTCATCGAAGTATCTTCGGATGTTTGACGGAGGTTCGGAGTCAAAGGGAATATAACCACCCTTGGTTGCGACAATCAGCTCGTCTCTATGAACATTCCCCTCGTTAAATAGGGCTTCAAGGGCAGACCCTATTGCACGCTCACTCCTTTGGAATCTGTAATTTATTGCGGTATCGATGTGATTACAACCCAGACCTATTGCATGTTTTAATGCATTTTGATAACTAATGTCGGTTGCATCGTCATGGTTTCCAAGATACGAGCCAAAGCCAATGGATGATATCCATAGATCCCGAATCTTCCTGAAATGGTCATGGCTGACGCGGTCTCCTAACTTTTCCCTATAGCGAAGAGTCCCCTCTTTCGTAGCGTATTCTTTCATTTTGTCCATTACATAAAAATTGTGAATCTAAATAATTTGTCAAAGCTTTCTACCATTGAGACAGATAGGACAATATTAATTTCTAAATCATCAAGCTATTACTGCTCGTTTACGAATTTATGAGAAATCATAACGACGAGCCTCTGCTCTCTAGATTAGTTTCTTAATCCAGTACGGGCAGTTGATAAGATAAAGCGACTGTCTAAGTTACTTTGCTCTTAAGTCAGATTAACCCGAGAATAGTTTATGGGTTTCCGCAGCGAGGAACTTCTTAAAGCTTTAGTTAACCTTAGTAACGTTGCTGGCCTGGAGTCCTTTTGGGCCTTGAGTCACTTCAAACTGAACTTCATCGCCTTCAATTAGGGACTTGAATCCAGATGACTGAATTGCGCTGTAATGAACAAAAACATCATCACCGCCATCCTGCTCTATAAATCCATAGCCTTTGGATTCGTTAAACCACTTGACTTTACCTTTACGCAAAATAATATCTCCTTAAAATAAATCTGGTAAAACATACATTTCTTTATAGGTTTGTCAAACTATTGATCTCGTGGGAGCAAATATGACCTCGTAATTTCTATTGACATATAAACTACGACTATATAGCCTAATGAACGCTTAAAATCTTATTTGAGATCTTAAATCCGAGGAGGTATTCAAATTATGGCACAGGAAAGGCCTGGAGCGGTAAAGATGAAGGGAAATCCTGTTACTTTATTGGGTCCAGAAATAAAGGTTGGTGACAAGGCTCCGGAGTTTAATGCGCTTGAAGCCTTGGGTTCTCCCCCGGTCACATTGGATAGTCTGAAGGGAAAGGTAAAGGTATTTAATGTTGTAGTGTCTGTTGACACACCTGTTTGTGATGTTCAAACAAAACGTTTCAATCAAGAGGCGGCAAGCCTTCCAAGTGATGTGGAAATCCTTACAGTCAGCATGGATCTTCCATTTGCACTGAAGCGTTATTGCGGGGCAGCGGGAATTGATAAGGTAAGAACAATTTCCGATTATCGCGATGCAAATTTTGGGGAGGCTTATGGAGTATTGATGAAGGAAAATCGGCTTCTAGCTAGAGCAGTCTTTGTAGTAGATAAGAATGATACGGTTCAGTATGCGGAATATGTTGAAGAAGTGACGCACGAGCCAAACTACGACGGAGCGCTTGCCGCGATAAAGAAGGTCGCTTAGCGATCGCTCATCATTCATCAAGACGGAGCCCCGCATCTAAGGGCTCTATCGATCCTCTTCCGAATGCGGGATTGTGCTCGAGACTCTTTAATTTGTTGATTCTTGGTGTATCATTAATAGAGATAAGTGAGCATACAAAGGAGAGAATGTCATGGGGCTTGGAGAAATGTTTTCAAAGATATTTAATAGTGAAGGTGTTAAAGATCCAAAATCTAAGGAACAGGACAGTTCCGTACCTAACGGTGAAAATATCGGCGCTAAGGAAGGTGGCCCCCCGGAAGAAATAGATTTAAAAAGCAGACCTGTCGTCGGTAATGAGGGAAATCTGACTTCTTCGGCGAACGTAAACGAAGGTGGATCCGTGAGCGAATCTGAAGGGGCAAAGGGGGGATTGACAAATGAGGGTTCAACTCCCGCCGAAGTTACCGAGGAAAACGTCTTAGATGTGCTAAGCGGCGTATACGACCCAGAGATTCCCATAGATATCGTAAATTTGGGCCTGATATATGGTGTCGATATAGAAGATAGAAATGTTCATGTAAAAATGACTATGACTGCTCCCGGATGTCCGTCTTCTGCAGAAATAGCAGCAGAAGCAAAGATCCTTATCGAAGAGCTGCCGGGAGTGAATTCGGCTAGTATAGAGATAGTTTGGGATCCGCCATGGGACCCCAGCAGGATGAGTGAAGACGCGAGGCAGAGTATGGGTCTTTAATTCTACATGCCGCTTATTAAATTCGTTTCTTGAGCTTTTCAAGATTGTTCAGTCACTGTGTATTCTGTAGTGAGAGCGTGAAAGATGCACGATGCAAGATGCACGATCCATGAGGCATTATTCACGATACATGACGCATGATCCATGATCCATGATGAAAAACGGAAGTAAAAATTTTAATCCTGCATCGTGTATCCTGTATCCTGCATCGTGAATCGCGCATCCTAAATCCTGCATCATGTATCGTGCATCCTGCATCTATTTTTAAACGCAATCTAGGGTTTCTTACTAACTGGATGTAATCTCGCACAATGTCCAATTTCCCGAAAGGAATCTTTGTTACCGGAACAGATACCGGTGTTGGTAAGACCGTGGTATCGGCGATAATTGCCTGGAGTCTGCAGCAATCGGGTAAGAGGGTTGCGGTGATGAAGCCAGTCCAAACAGGTGCAGGTGAAGATGGACTATTGGATATAGAGTTTATTCAAAAAGTTATGGGGACTAACTATTCACTGGATGTGGTTTGTCCGTACAGATTTTCACTTCCACTCGCACCTCAGGTTGCCGCAAAATTAGCGGGACAGCGAATTGACGTTGACAAAATCAAGTCCGCTTATTTTGATCTAAGCTCATGGAGCGATATTGTGATTGTGGAGGGATCCGGCGGTTTACTGGTTCCTATAACAGAGACCTATTTCATGTCTGATTTAGCATATGATTTAGAGGTTGGTCTCATAATCGTAATTAGGCCGGGCCTTGGAACCATGAACCACACTCTCCTTACACTTGAGCATGCGAGATTGCGTGGCCTAAACATATTGGGATTTGTTATCAATAACTTTCCTGATACTCCTACCCTGGCGGAACGAAAGAACCCTGAGTTATTACTTAAACTTACAGAGGAGAAGATACTCGGTGTAATTCATCATGATCAGGGGATCAGCGTAGAAAGGGGGGATATAGGTAATCTAATCGAGATGTCGGGGACCACATTATCAGACGATCTTGGGGGGACCTTCTTAGTAGAGGATTTTATCTCAAGGCTTTAATCTTTTCGCTATTAGATTGCGCAAATAACCAATAAGCCATAGGCAATCGTTCAGGTGTCTCAAAAACGCATTTGACAGGGATAGGAACGAAAACCACCTACTGCAGAAATGTTATCACAATCGTTTTGCATTTAGATCAATGTCTCGCATATACTTACCACTTTGAATTGATTTCCCCCTAAAAAACTTGACAGAATATGTCGATATGATATACATACTATCCGTTTGTTTAATTCTAGCTCTAAACTTTCCATCGAAAACGTATCAGAATTAAGGCAAACAGATGAAAAAATGGCTCAATTTTACATCCGTTCCTATACTTGCAGTTATCACGGTGCTAATCTTTTACCATTATTCTGCCGAGAGCAGGGCTCAGGGGCCATCACAACCAATCTTTTTTAGTCATAAAATCCATGCCGGAGATAACGAGATTCCTTGTCAGTACTGTCATAGCTATGTTGAAATTTCAACTATTCCCGGCATTCCTTCGGATCAAAAGTGCATCGGATGCCACCTTTTTATCATAGGTAAGGATGAGGATTATAAGTATGATGGCGGATCGATTAATATTAAGAATGAGATCGAGAAGGTAAAGGGTTACTGGGATCGAAATGAACCGATTCCATGGGTGAAAGTCACATTCTTGCCAGACTTTGTTCATTTTAATCATAAGCGACATATACGCCGTGAAATAGAATGCAAGGTTTGTCATGGCGAGATTCAAACAATGGATGTACTTTATCAGGCGCAGAAGTTTAGCATGGGTTTTTGTATAACTTGTCATGAGGAAAAGGCTAGAGACGCTCAGGAATTGACCATGCTTAAGGATTGTTTGACCTGCCATTATTAATCTGGAGGGAAAATGCCGGAGAAGAAAGAGGGCAGTAATAACGGTATTAAAAGACGGGATTTTCTAAAAATAATTGGCGTTGCCGGAGGGACTGCGGCTGCTACAGGTTGCTCTTCCGACCCGGTCGAACAGCTAATCCCGTTTGTAATCCCTCCATATGGCATAATTCCGGGTGTTCCCAATTGGTATGCTACAACCTGTAGAGAATGCCCAGCCGGTTGTGGGACGCTTGTCAAAAATCGTGAAGGGAGAGCGATTAAGGTCGAAGGAAATCCCAAAAGCACCATCAGTTACGGTAAAACATGTGCAAGAGGTCAAGCTGCTCTTCAGGGGCTTTACGATCCTGACCGTATTCGTTCGCCACTTTTGAAGAACTCTTCCGGCAAGCTGCAGCCCTTGGGGTGGGAGCAGGCTGAAAAGGTTTTGTTGGATAAAATTCAAGAGCTGCTTGATCAGGGCAGGGCTGACAAGATCGTCATTATGACAAACAATGTCTCAGGGACTCTTAACGATCTCATAGATGAATGGATGAATGCGCTTGGCGGGGGCAAACATATAGTTTATGAAACATTTGCCCATGAACCTATTAAGAAAGCAAATAGGATTACATTTGGGATCGAGAGCATCCCATCCTACCGGATTGAGAGAGCTAAGTACCTGCTTTCATTTGGCTCAGACTTCATTGAGACATGGCTTTCACCTGTAGAGTTCGCCAATAAGTTTAGTCAGGCGCACAGCTACAAGGACAAAAGCAGGAGTATGGGCAAGTTTGTTCAAATTGAACCGAGATCCTCGATTACAGCTTCGAGTGCGGACCATTGGGTGGCTATCAAGCCGGGGACTGAGGGAATGCTTGCCCTAGGGATTACAAATTTGATCTTGGATAGCGGCAGGGGCTCGATATCCGGTGGAGAAGCCACCAGGCTTAAAGATCTCGTTGGCCTCTACACTCTTGATAAAGTTTCTACAATTTGCGATATACCGAAAGACACCATAGTTGAAATTGCAAAAGATTTTGTTGAATTGACTCCCAGTCTTGCGATCGGGGGAGGGGCTGCGTATACAACTACTAATGCGACACAGACCATTTGCGCAATAAATATCCTAAACTATGTTGGGGGCAACATAGGTGATACGGTTAACTTTGGAGATACTCTTACCATCGCTAATGCGAATTCGTTCGGGGAGATTACATCCCTCGTGGAGTCGATGAAGAACGGAGATGTTGAGCTTCTTTTTGTTTACAACGTTAACCCTGTGTTTACCTTGCCTGAAGTTTTGAAATTCGAAGACGCAATCAAGAAAGTTCCCTTTGTCGCGAGCTTTTCGAGCTTCATGGATGAAACAACAGAGCATGCCAATATCATTCTTCCTGACAACACGCCGCTCGAAAGCTGGGGTGACTACGTTCCGAAGGGAAGTGTTTATGGATTGATTCAGCCAACAATGAGTCCCGTTTTTAATACTAAATCGACCGGAGACTCGATTATATCTATTACGAAAAAAGTAAACGGACTTGAGAATCATTTCACCGCTAATAACTTCTATGAATACCTGATAGAGTCGTGGAAGAAGATTCATTCAAGGATTGCCCCACAAAAGGATTTTGAAACGTTCTGGGTTGAAGCCTTAGAGAATGGAGGGGTTTTTAGCGAACTTCCTGCATCGCGGGTTCCATTGGCCAATGAGGCTTATAGTACCGATTTCTCAGATCTTGAGCCAGAGATAGAAGGTGATGGAGAATTGTATTTTATACCTTTCCCATCATATAGATATTATGACGGACGAGGGGCAAATAAGCCTTGGCTACAGGAGCTTCCTGATGCCCTAACGACCGCAGTGTGGGATTCATGGGTTGAAATCCACCCTGATACTGCCGGTAAAATCGGGATAAGGGAGGGTGACTTTGTCTCAATTGAATCGCCATACGGTAGAATTGAGACTCAGGCCTATATATATAAAGGTATCAGGCCCGATACAATTGCCGTTCCACTTGGCCTAGGTCACAAGAGCTACGGAAGATATGCAAAAGACCGTGGTGTGAGTCCCCTCAAGATCCTGCCCGCTGCTAAAGATAGGGACTCTGAAGGATTTGCATGGCTCTCCACCAAGGTAGATGTGTCCAAAACTGGAAAGAGGCAATTGTTGGTAAGGACGCAATACACTACCACTCAACACGACCGCAATATAGCATTGGCGGCCACGCTGTCCCGGCTAAGGCAGAATGCCGGAGAGCATCATCAAGGGCATGATAATGTCGATCTGTATCCACCCCGGAAATATCTAACCCACCGCTGGGGAATGTCAATCGACCTATCGAAGTGTACCGGTTGTGGGGCATGCGTTACCGCCTGTTACGCGGAAAATAATGTGCCTTTTGTTGGGAAGGAACAGGTTGCAAGAAGGCGGGATATGTCTTGGATCAGGATCGAAAGATATTATGAGGAAAAGGATACAAGTCAGGGATTCAATACTAGATTCATACCGATGCTGTGTCAGCAATGCGGCAACGCACCGTGTGAGCCTGTATGCCCAGTCTATGCCACCTACCATAACCCTGAAGGCTTAAACGCAATGATATACAACCGCTGTGTAGGTACCAGGTACTGTTCGAATAACTGTCCTTACTCTGTCAGGAGGTTTAATTGGTTTACTTACCAATGGCCGCAGCCCCTTAACTGGCAGCTTAACCCGGATGTCACTGTTCGCACCAAGGGGGTTATGGAGAAGTGCACTTTTTGTGTACAGAGGATTAAATACGTACAAAATATTGCCAAGGATGAGAACAGAAATCTCGGGGATGGTGAGATAACGCCGGCATGTGCCCAGGCTTGTCCTACTGACGCCATTGTATTTGGTGATCTGAAAGATGGGAATAGCAGGGTATCTCAACTCTCAAATGAGGCGAGGGGTTATAAGGTGTTGTCGAATCTAAATACACAACCATCGATAACATATCTAAAAAAGGTTTACTGGGATAGAGCATAATGAGCCGTGAATCAACATTGACTTATTCAAAGGTAAATGAAGACGTAATCAGGATGCTTGATAAGCCTACCTTCAAGTGGGTCGCTTTGTTTCTCTCTACATTGGCGTGCGTTGGATTCGGCCTATTTTGTTTTCTTTACCAGGTTTATACTGGCTTGGGAGTTGCCGGGTACAGACATCCGGTATTTTGGGGAGTCTATATAACCAATTTTGTATTTTGGGTTGGAATCGCACATTCTGGAACCCTTATATCTGCGATCCTCTATTTATTCCGGGCGAGATTCAGGATGTCAATTTATCGAATAGCAGAGGCGATGACAGTTTTTGCGGTTCTCACCGCAGGTCTCTTTCCAATCATTCATCTGGGACGTCCCTGGAATTTTTACTGGCTCTTTCCATATCCTAATCAGCGTGAAATCTGGATTAACTTTAAGTCTCCATTGATCTGGGATGTCTTTGCAGTCAGCACATATTTAACAGTCAGCGCTACTTTCTTTTTTGTCGGCATGATACCGGACATAGCGGCAGTAAGGGATAGGGTAAGAGAAGTTCCTCGAAAAATGATCTACACTATCTTATCACTGGGATGGAAGGGTTCCAACTGGGAATGGCTACACTACACCAGGGCTTATCTGTTTTTTGCGGCTTTTGCTACTCCGCTTGTTCTTTCAGTTCATAGCGTCGTGTCCTGGGACTTTGCGATGGCAAACCTTCCGGGTTGGCATACTACAATCTTTGCCCCCTATTTCGTTGCGGGTGCTATTTTTTCAGGTCTTGCCCTTGTAATTTCTCTGGCAGTTCCTATAAGGAAGCTATTTCATCTAGAGGAATATATCACCCTAGATAATTTTGAGGGAATGGCGAAACTTATCATTTTTACGTCGATGATTGTAACCTATGCATATGCTGCAGAGTTTTTACTGGCCTGGTACAGTGGGAATCCTGCCGAATGGGGCCAGTTTAAGTACAGGGCAACCGGTGATTATGCGCTTTTCTACTGGATTATGGTCTTTTGTAATTCTGCTGTTCCAATCGTTCTTTGGTTTAAGGGTGTAAGGAGAAATATTAAAGCCCTGTTTGTAATCTCGATATTCATTAATATTGGAATGTGGTTTGAAAGGTTCAACATAATAGTGATCTCACTTTCACATGGGTTTGAGCCAGGTGCCTGGGGTATTTATAAGCCTACCTGGGTTGAATTGGGAATCACCGTCGGCAGCTTTGCCTGGTTTTTCATGTTCTTCCTGATATTCATTAAAACACTTCCCGCTATTTCTATTGCTGAGATGAAGGAAATACTTCCAGTTCCAAAGAAGGAGGAAAGAGCAAGATGAGGCCTGATCAGGGTGTGGTTGGAATTTATAGCTATTTGGATACAACTATCGAAACTATAAAGAACCTTCGGACGGCTGGTTTTAAGAACTTTCGTGTTTTTTCACCATTCCCTTGTCATGAGTTAGAGGAGGTGCTTGATCAACCGGAGAGTATAGTTCGCTTCTTTACTTTGGGTGGTGCCTTGCTTGGCGCTATCTGTGGTTTTTCAATTACCATACTCACATCGACGGCTTGGCCGTTAAGTGTGAGCGCAAAACCCATAGTATCTATTCCTCCCTACATGATTATCGTTTTCGAACTTACAGTCTTGATAGGGGCTCTTTCAACGTTGTTAGGTCTCCTGATAAATTCCCGATTGAGGCGTAACGTACCAAAGGGTGTTTATGACTCGAGATTCTCAGAGGACAAGTTTGGGGTTGTTGTTGCTTGTTATAAGCATAATATACCGAAGGTGGAAGAGATTATGAAATCATCGGGAGCGGAAGAAATTCGACTCGAGGGTATATGAAATAGGTTATACGATGTTGGAGGTGATTCTGTTTTGTTTGGTCGTTTAATGATTTATTTCTTACCAATAGTCCTGCTGATCGTCGTTTCCGCTACAGGGCCAGCATTCGGCTGGCCATGGTCGACCGACATGATGTATCAACCCTCCATTAAGCCCTATGAAGAGCCACTTCCCTATCCTGACCTGTCAATTACGAATAAAGGAATAAGGGTGGACCCGATAATCCCAAGAGAAGTGTTTGAAGAAATGACAGTGAATCCGGTTAGCCCCGATGGGGCTTCGCTCGAAAAAGGCGAGGTGCTTTTCAAGAACTTCTGTGCACCCTGTCATGGACCGGAGGGAAAGGGCGATGGTCCAGTGATAAAAAAGGGGTTTTATCCCGTCAACCTTACGGCGCCACTTACCCAGGGCAGAACGGATGGATATATATATGCTTATATCAGGTTTGGTGGCAAGGTGATGATGCCAAGTTATCGTGAAAGCATCGGCGAACAGGACGCTTGGGAAATAGTAAATTATGTGAGAAAACTTCAGGGGAAACTCAAATAGCGTAGAGGAGATTTTTGTAATAAATGGATGATCTAATAAGAAAAGATGTGTTATCCAGGAGGCTTCAAACTCCAAAGTCGGTCATATTAATACTCTTGCTCCTGGTGATCATAGGAATAGCGGCCTTTCTCTCGCGGATATTGGGTCCAGATCCAGACGGCGCATGGCGGATTTATCTCGTTAATTTCCTGTTTTGGACTGGAGTTGCACAGGCCGGAATAATCTTTTCATGTGCACTTCGTATAACAAACGCCAGATGGGGAAGGCCTCTGATTCGAATTAGCGAGGGTTTTGGTTCATTTATTCCAGTTTCTTTCATCTTATTGATTATCTTGTTTATAGGCAAGGATCATATACTTCCTTATGCAACCGAGCTTTATCACCCTCCCAAAGATATTTGGCTTAACATCCCCTTTGTCGTATCCCGGAATCTTGGCGGATTCTTTGTTCTGATAATCCTTAGTTTGTTCTATGTCTACTATTCATTGAGGATGGATCTGGGTGGGTTTGGAGATAAGCTCGATGGTATAAGTTCGTGGATAGCTTCTGGTTGGCAGGGTGATGATGAGAGGGATAAGATCTGGCCTAAAATTAAAAAACTAGCCCCAGCAGTAGTCCTGGTTTATGCAGTTGTATTCAGCCTTTTTGCGTGGGACCTTATGATGTCCCTTGATCCTGAGTGGTATAGCACCCTTTTTGGGCCCTTTTATTTTGTTGGGAACTTTGTGGCCGCCATCGGTGGAACCATAATCATTTCTTCATTTGTCAGAAAGTATTCTGGTCTTCAGGCCTATATCACGAGATTTCAGTACCATGACATGGGGAAACTGCTATTGGGCTTCTCCCTATTCTGGGTATATCTGTTCTTTTCTCAATTTCTACCAATTTGGTATGGTAATATGCCCGAAGAAGCGGGATTTGTTTACCAGCGCGCACGTGTTGAGCCATTCACGACCTTCGGATGGGTTGTTCTATCGTGTTGTTTTATATTCCCTTTTATAACGCTGTTTTCAAAGACAAACAAGATTGTTATACCCATTCTTGTTTTTATAGCGTCTGTTTCATTTATCGGCTTTTGGCTGGTTGAATACATCCTCGTGATTCCATCCTTTACGGATGATATAACCTTCGGATTGACCCAGATTCTAATCACACTCGGCTTCCTTTCCGGTTTCCTTCTCACATTCCTTTGGTTTGCAAGGTCTTTTCCAATAATTCCCTTTGGGGATCCTTATTTTATTGGCAAGGCCGATTCACATAATTCTGGAGGACATTGATGGAAGAGCATATTGACGTTGTTACTCAAATTGTTGTCGCGGTACTTTGTATTGCGATTTTAGGAGCAATTTCAACTGTTGCGGTGGTTGCGCTATTCGGACCCATTATCGCGCCTTTAATGAACTATCTCCCCTGGTAGGGTTGGTCAATCCTCTCAAACCTTAATTGAACGTGCTTTATGGTGTAATATACAATGGTAGAGACGCAAAATGTTGCGTCTCTACCTGGTATGAATTAATGGAATTTTATAAAAATAAATATCGGATCTCACAGAATTATCATCATCAATGTAGGGGCGAATCTTGCATTCGCCCTGATTATTCAATCGGCGATCACGAGGCGGGCGATCACAAGGATCGCCCCTACTGGTAGATTGTGGCAACGTAATTATTACGAACACATTATACGCAATGAGGGCGATTTAAATGAGATACGCGAATATATCGTCGCCAATCCTTTGAATTGGGAGAAAGACGAAGAAAATAAGGAAAAATAAAATACGTAGAGACGCAAGATCTTGCGTCTCTACAGAACCAAGGAGGTCAAAATGGCAAAAGCTAAAGCATCAAAGTCGGCACAAAAAGAAAGAACTTCCAAGAAGAAGGGCTCATCCCTTAAATTTGAAAACATTCTCTATGAGAAGAAAAAGCGCATAGCGCGCGTCACGATTAACCGTGCCGAGGTCAGAAATGCACTCAATTCTGCGACTAGAGAGGAGCTTGCAATCGCCATCGAGGATGCGTGGGTAGACGATAATATTGGAGTAATAGTTCTCACGGGGGCAGGGGATAAGGCATTTTCGGCCGGTGGCGATCTGTCCTGGATTGTTGATCCTAAAAAGAAGGTTGACGCAAAGTTCATGCTCGTTCACTACCGGCTTGCGAATGCAATGAGGAATTGCGGGAAGCCGATTATTGCCAGGGTTAATGGTTATTGTGTCGGTGGCGGGAATGAGCTTAACATGCTATGCGACCTGACAATCGCATCTGAGGATTCGATCTTTGCGCAAGCTGGTCCTTTGGTGGGTAGTGCCCCTATATGGTATGGATTGCAGCAGCTCCAACATTGCGTTGGTGACAAAAAAGCCAGAGAGGTTGTTTATCTATGTAATCGATATTCCGCCAAAGAGGCTATGGAAATGGGTTGGGTAAATACGGTTGTTCCAAAGGAAAAGCTCGACGAGGAGGTTGATACCTGGTGCGAGAGATTGCTTCAGATGAGCAGGCAGTCGTTAAGGATCGCGAAGTTTCAGATTAACTTTGCCTCTGATATGGCGCACGCTCAAATCACACACGGTCTGGAGCTCGCGAGATTCTTTATGAAGGCTCCAGAGATGGTCGAGGGGGCAAAAGCGTTCTTGGAGAAGCGCAAGCCGGATTTCTGGAACGTCGACTAGTGAATAAATTCAGATCCATGATACATGATCCAGGATGCAAGATTAAAGACGAACGACAAAGTAGATCGTAATCCTTTATTCCTTATCCTGTCTTCCGTCTCCTGTCTTCCGTCTCCCGTCTTCTCATCCTGCATCGTGCATCGTGCATCCTGCATCCTGTATCATGCATCATTCATTTGAATGCCGACATCACTTCTTTAGCAAACAAGCGTAGCGTAGCAGGGTTCATATAGTCTGAAAAGAATATTGTGTACTTGCTTATTCCTCTTTTGGCGTTATCTTCGATCTTTTCTATACACTTGTCCGGGGTTCCTATAATCCCAAATTTTTCAATATCTCCGAAGAATCCATATCTTTTTTTGGCAATCGGGATTTTTTCTTCTAGCTCCTTTTTATCATTAGCAACTACGCAGATTGTCTGCTGAGATATCTTAATGCTATTTATATCCCGACCCATGTCAGAGCAGTGTTTCGTCAGTGCCGCAAGCTTACGATCATACTCAAGGGCATTTGTGCCAGGGCAATTCCACTCATCTGCCAGCTCAGCAGCGGCACGAAGTAAATACTTCTCGCCTCCACCGCCAATTATGATAGGGGGATGGGGTTTTTGGATGGGTTTTGGGTTGCAATATGCATCAACGATTTGATAGTGTTTACCGCGGAATGTGGCTTTTTCTTCTGTCCACATGGATCTTATTATCGTTAGCGATTCATTCATTTGTTCTATCCTAGTTTTCGTATCGGGGAAGTCATAACCGTAGGCTTCGTATTCGGGCTCAAACCAACCGGCTCCAACTGCGAACTCCAATCTGCCTTTACTGATGACATCGAGAGTCGATGCCATCTTAGCGAGAAGAGGAGGATGTCTAAATGAGTTGCATAGTACCAGGGTCCCGATTCTCACCTGTGAGGTAACGGTTGAGAGAGCGGACATCATGGTCCATGCCTCATAGATATCCAGGTCTATGGCTCCCATTCCGAGGATGTGGTCAAAGAACCAAATCGAGTGGAAACCGAGCTGATCACACAGCTCGGCAGCCTCTCTGATTTTTGAGAAATCAATTTTCTGCTGTCGCAGCATAACTCCGAAATCAATTTTAGCCATCTTAAGTCACCCTTTCCTTTATGCTAGTTGACGAAACCTTTCACTTTAACAGAGTGATACAGTTCGATCAACATCTCGCGTAAAATGGGTCAACATAAGAGTTTGACACATTGAAGAATATGGATTAATTTTACAGGCTATTCGTTCTGAAATGGGAGAGAGTATGAACAAAAAGGATCATTTGAAAAAAGCTTTGTCGCCCCTTTCTATAATGTTTGGTATCCGTCATTTTAAAATCCTGATTGCCTTGTTTTTAGTCCCGGTTTTCGTCTTTGTCCTGGGTTGTGAAAGAAGTGGATCGGATAAACGTGAGCCGGAACAGGGTAAGCAGGGGCAGGAAGCAAAGGTAGAGAATAGCACAGAAACTGTTAATTCTAAGGGAGGTAATCCTATGGTACTCATGTCTACGTCAATGGGCGATATTAAGATAGAACTCTATCCTGCCAAGGCGCCTGTCACGGTTGAGAATTTTCTGGGCTATGTAAGGGACGGCTTTTATGATGGAACAATATTTCATCGCGTAATCCCAGGATTCATGATTCAGGGTGGCGGTTTTACCCCTGATATGAATCAGAAGCCCACAAAAGAATCGATTAAAAACGAAGCGGATAATGGGCTTAAGAATGACAAGGGCACCATTGCAATGGCGCGGACAAATGTTGTTGACAGCGCAACTTCACAGTTTTTTATAAATGAGGCGAGCAACGATTTTCTGAACCATGGCTCAAGAGACTTTGGTTATGCCGTGTTTGGAAAGGTTGTTGAAGGAATGGATGTCGTTGATAAGATTGCCGTGGCGAAGACCGGATCAGTGGGGATGTTTCAGGACGTGCCAAAAGAGTCGATCGTAATAGAGTCTGTAAAGGTCTTAGGACCCGAGGCCCAATAATCTGCCTAGATTAATGGGTCTCGTTACGCGATTTCCCAGTCAATCATGGCTAAACTTACATATAAGATAGCGGGCGTCGACATCGATGCCGGAAACGCTTTTGTCGAGTTAATTAAGCCACTTGCTAAGAAGACGTATAAATCCAATGTTATTGGGAAGATTGGCGATTTTTCAGGATCATACGTCTTCCCGATAGATAAGTATAGAAAGCCCGTTTTGGTTGCTTCGGCCGATGGCGTAGGCACAAAACTAAAAATAGCCATCATGGCGCAGACGCTTGATACCATAGGGCTTGATCTTGTGGCTATGAATGTAAATGACTTGGTTACTTGTGGTGCAGAGCCGCTGTTCTTCCTCGATTATCTTGCTACTTCCAAGCTAAATCCAAAGCATGGTGTGGAAATCATAAAGGGGGTTGTCAAGGGTTGTAAGGAGGCGGGATGCGTACTTCTTGGTGGCGAAACCGCGGAGATGCCCGGCTTTTATAAGAAGGGTGATTTTGATCTTGCGGGGTTTGCAGTTGGGGTAGTGGAGAATGATAAACGGATTGATGGTTCGAGGGTTCGGCCGGGAGATGTGCTAATTGGACTCTCGTCAAACGGGCTCCACTCCAACGGTTATTCACTGGCCAGGAAGATCTTATTTGAGAAAAAGAAGTTTAAGTTAACAGATAGAATCAGTCCTTTAAAAAACACGATTGGAGATGAGCTTCTAAAACCGACCAGGATTTATGTAAAGACTATACTAAACCTTAAAAATAATTTCGATATTCATGCCATAGCGCATATAACTGGAGGCGGACTCGTCGAAAACATACCGAGGGTAATTCCCAGAAATTGCGAGGTCGTTATAGATTCCACGCTTTGGGAACTACCTCCTGTTTTCTATCTAATCAAGTTGTATAGCGGAATTGAAAAGGATGAAATGTTTAGAACGTTTAACTGCGGGATAGGAATGGCATTGGTTGTTTCAAAGGTTGATGCTGACAAAATTTTAGGAAGGATAAATAAACTAAAAGAAAAAGCAATGATAATCGGCGAGGTCGTAAGAAAAAAAAGAGGTAAGCCCGCGGTTGTTATAACCTAAAGAGTGTAGATGGGGGTCAGGCTTTGTTTATTTGCTTATTGTTGATCAAGTTCTTTTATCTTGTGCCTCATTTGTTCTTGTAATCCCACATCTTGTCGAATCTCTTCCTTTGTTTAACCAACTCCGATATTAAGCAAATAAACAAAGCCTGACCCCCATTATTTTGACCCCCATTATTTATCTAATACTCCATCCAAAGCTGTATCTGAATATCGCCCTTATATTTAATCTTTCCAATTGCCAGCTTTGCGGAAATGGACTGAAAGGTGCGGCTACCCTTATTGCCCTTATGGCCTCGTCATCCAGTCGCCTGAAGCCCGATGTATCTAATAATTTTACTTCTTCAAGATATCCGTCGCTTCTGATCGTGAATACGAGCAGTAGCTCTCCCTGTTCTCCCCTCATGCGAGATGCTTCGGGGTAATTCCAGACTCCCTCGATTTGCCTTTTGAGCTTTAGGAAATAGGAAAGGTACCTGAATTCTGTTGTGTTTAAGTCAACGGTATCCTCTTTCTTATTTATATCCCGGGCACCAAAAAAATCCCTAGAGCTCTTTTGCTCTTGTGCGAATTGGCTTGGTGAAGAATTAAAAAGCTGTTCTTTGGAAATCTCAGGCGTTTCGTTTTTTTCTAACTCCTTTTTGGGCATCTCCGATTCCTTTAATACCTCTTTAGGAGCAGATGCAATCTTCGTCGGTTTTTTCCTGGGCTCTTGTTTTTTTGGTTTTTCTTGTTTTTTCTCTACCTGTGGTTGCTTCCGCTGTGGCTGGGGTATTTGGGCGGTGCTTCCCCTTTTTGTGAAATCATCCCTGGTTTTTTCCTCAACTGCTTCGTGCGATCTTTCGGCTAAGCGTTTTAACTCCTTTGGTGGTTTGGTCTCCTTTTCCTTCGGTACAGGTAATTCGGTTATTTCGATGAACTTAGGTTTTTCTTTCAGGGCTTGTGCTTGTTTATCTTGTATGTAGACCTGGGAGATAGATACAATCAGAAAAATGAGGATATGAAGGAGGATAGATACTATAATGAAAGTTATAGTTAATCTTTTCGAACGCCTCCCACTCGAGCGCTTTTTGTCGACAGAATTCACGGCTTATATAATAACATCGGAGCGGCTTGATTGCTATCTTTATATTACGACTATTATAACTTTCGTCTTTATTGTGCGCCGATACTCGCAGCTTTTTGTAGGCTCATTCATTAAGTGTAGGTTGGAGATCGCTTCGATATCCTCGCGATGACACCAAGACCTACCGTCCTGATGCCATTGCTGTAAACGTTATATGATTCGGAAACAGTCCCGCACACTAATCGAATAATTTTTTCTACATCCGGGGTTGGAAAACCCCGGCTATCGGCTGTGTCAACTCTCTAATTAACCGTTCACCCAGAGCCTGTCCTGAGTTTATAGGAGGGTTGTTTCTTTGTACCTGTGCTGAACTCGTTTCAGGATCAAGACAAAGAAAATAAAGTTTAAACAATGGATCCCCGATTAAGCCTGTACCCGAATGCCTTTGTCGGGTGCTCGTCTCCGCATGTCGCTGGCGGGGACCGTTCGAGGATAACAGATAAGTAAATTTCGAGACAATTTATTACTTTTCAATCCCAAGCAATTTTAACACTGAACGATTCCAACCGACCGGTCCTACACCATCAGCATAAATTAAATTATCAATTGATATTCTTTGATCGTATTTCCCATCAGGTCTCTGAACTAAAATGGGTATGTCGACAACCTCAAGCATTGGAAGATCATTCAAGCTATCTCCCAATCCCGCGCTGTTTAGCTCACGAAATCGGTTTTTGAATATTTGTACTAATATCTGAACCGCCTTTCCCTTATCATTCTTTCCCATAATGTGATGAAATATAGCACCCTGGGTGTGATTAAAACCCCTTCCAATAATCTCTTCTTTTATGGTTTTAGCTACTTTATCACTTCCGAAAATGATGAAGGGCTCATCATATTCTCGCATCTTCGATAGCTTTGCCAACCTGGGATCAAGGCCCGTATATTCTGAAATTTCGGATATTTTCATCTCTGAATAGGACTTGAGCTTTATGCGGGTGTCATTTCTTATCGAATTTAATACTTCAACTAGCGTGTCGTACTTTGTCCCAAGCACTATAACCTTGTAGTCATTCGTTTCTGTATCATAGTTAAAACTGTTAATATCGTAATCTCGAGGAAAGTATATTCCGCCTCCATTTTCTGAAATGAATGGATGGCGGTTCCCGGTGAGCTCTCTGTACATTTCAATCTCGGGCCTGGTTTTACTCGAGCAGAATATCAGGGGGATATTTCTCAGCTTAAGGGCATTCAAAGCAGGTTTTGCCGCTTCGAATGAATATGTTGTATGCTCGAGTAATGTTCCGTCCAGGTCGGAAAATATCAAGCAATGTCTATTCATTATCTTCATCAACTGCCTGTCGCAGTTGGTCAAGAATGTTTGGGATAGCAGAAGTCACCCTATTCCAATTTGGGATCAACGGAGAACCTAGGGAGTCCTCGACAAAACTTTTACTTGCTATCCTTAATCCTTTGACAAATGTTTCTACCGCTAATGCCTCATCATGTCTATCAAAGAAAAGTTTATTAATTATCGCGTCGTCGCTGTATCTCTTTATCGTATCCTGTGCTGTCCTCAAATACGTCGAGATTAAGGTGCTGAAAAAGCCGTCCGAGAAGATCACACCCTCTGATACAAGCGTTCTAAAAAGGCTCTTGGATATATCTATAGACATCTTCAACAGACCGCCTTCGGGGTTATCGGAGGAGAGATTCTGGTGTTTATGCTCATAATTGTCGCACAGATCGGCCTGGCAAATTCTCTTTGGAGACACATTTCTAAATACCTCTGCCAATACTCCAACCTCCAATCCCCAGTCTGATGGTATTCGGTTTACCCTCGCCAGGTCAACGTCCATTGAGAATTCTCCAGCAAGCGGATATCTGAAGCTATCGAGGTATACCAAAAGTGGTAAATAGCCGAGAATCTTTTGCAAAGACCGTATTATTGGAGTTACAAACAGTCTTGTTACCCTTCCATACATTCTGTCGGTAACTCTCTGATAGTAACCCTTGCAAAATTCATAGCCGAGGTTGGGGTTTGCTACCGGATAGCAGAGCCTTACCAATAATTCCCTGCTATAACTCAGTATATCGCAGTCGTGAAGTGCGATGACCTCACTCGATTCCTCGGCTAGTACATATCCATAGGCTATCCATGCTGCCCTCCCTTTGCCTGGCTCGCCGACAGAGAGGCCGTTTTCTTCCAATAGGCGGAAAACAGATCTTATTCTTTTACCGTCATTCCAAATTATTTTTATTTTTTGCGGGAGAGCTGAAAAGAATTCTTTTGCCTTTTTGAACTCCTCGTCATTCGCATTGCCTAGAGTGACTACTATCTCATTCAGGTAGTTCACATGGGTGAGTTCCTTTACAATATTTCTTAAAGCCTCCCCCTCTAGTTCAGAATATAAACTTGGTAGAATAAGGGCTATCGGACTGTGTCTAGAATATTCTTTTAAATCGTTTTCCAACTTTTCAACATTATCTTTCCTCAGCCTGTGAAGAGTAGAAATTGCTTCTGTCTGGTAGAAATCTCCCATCTAAGTATCTCGTTCTTTTATTTGGTTATTAAATAAATTAAATCAACATCAGAAGGTTTAAATCTAACATAATAATTTTCGAAGAGCCAATTAACCGCATCAGACGCAGTTTGGGGAGATGATCACACTCCGGTACTCATGCAAAATGATTTGTGATTTTAGTAACGATCTATTGATATTAAATAAGATACTTGATAATTATGAAGCCAACTAAAAGCAGTATGAAAAACAGTGTAACTAGAATATTAAAATATCTATCAATAAATGTTCTGATTTGTTCACCGTAGAAGTAGATTAAAGCTCCCTCTAAGAAAAACCTTCCTGATCTCCCGATAACAGATGCCAAAATTAGTATCGTTAAATCAATCTTGAAAACACCGGCTGTTATTGTAAAAACTTTGAAGGGAATAGGTGTAAGTGCAGCACCGAGAATTGCGATAAAGGCGTTTTCTTCGTATCTTCCGCTGACATATAGAAAAGCGTTATGGCTGAAGACATAGGTAAAAAAAAAGTTATCAACAAGTTCCCATAGACCCCATCCGATCATGTAACCAAATATAGCGCCTAGGACGGATACAATTGAACATATTGCTGCATACCAGAATGACCGCTTTGGTTTACCAAGGCAAAGTGCCATGAGGAGCGGGTCAGGAGGGATAGGGAAAACCGATGCTTCCAAAAAAGAAACAAGAGACAGGGCAGGGACAGCGTATTTAGTGTCTGCCCAGTGGAGGACCCAGTTATAGAGCTTCTTAAGCATGTGCAAGGCTTTTGGTTAGATCTTTGGTTAGGTTTTCAAGAAATTCATTGTCTGTAAGGTCTAATTTTATTGGCGTAACAGATACAAAGCCCTCGCTAACTGCGACGAGATCGGAGTCCTCAATGCTTAAAAAGCGGAGTTCATTTCCACCTATCCAGTAATACTTTCTTCCCCTTGGATCGATTTTCTCAACTATTGGTTCTCCATAAACACGCTTACCCTGTTTAGTTACCCTGATCCCTCTGATGTCATCTTTGGGGAGATTCGGAACGTTTACATTTAAGAGTGTCCCAATTGGTAGGCGATTCAGGATGACATATTTTGTCACTAATTGGGCATAATAGGAGGCGGTGTCAAACAGAAAATTTTGTTTGCTCGCCACGGATATCGCAATTGATGGAATTCCAAGAAGCGTTCCCTCCATGGCGGCGCTGACAGTGCCTGAATATGTAATGTCGTCTCCAAGATTTTCCCCTTTGTTTATTCCCGAGACTATTATGTTGGGCTTGTTTTCTTTGAGCAGACCATTAACAGCGACATTAATGCAATCTGTCGGAGTTCCATCGACGCTGTATATATTCGCGCTGATCTCATCTATTCTGAGTGGGCGATGTAGGGACAGCGCGTGGCTCGCTGCGCTCTGTTCTCTATCGGGTGCAACAACAAAAATCTCTCCTAGCGCTTTAAGGCTATCGGCGAGTACATGGAGGCCTTCGGAATTAATCCCGTCGTCATTAGATATAAGAATCCTTACTGACATATAACTATTTAGCCACAAATAAAGGGCGACCTACAAAAATAAAATTCTGCACAATCCATGATTCATGATACACGATTTAAGGAAGCAGCTGTTATCTTGCATCCTGCATCCTGCATCTTGCATCCTGTATCCTGCTTGTAGGTTCGTATTCATTTCTGCAAATTCCTGGTTGAATAGTTATCTTGACTTTGATGAATGGTCGGGGTGACTGGATTCGAACCAGCGACCCCCGGCCCCCCAGGCCGGTGCGCTACCAACTACGCTACACCCCGATTCAATTGATTTAATCTGATGGATAGAAATGAAACCCAGGTGAATTACTCAGTAATTCGCTTGATTGATTTTAACTCACTCAGGACTTCATGCAATAAAACGTTTACTTTTGTGCTTACCTTCTTCTGATTTTCCTCTTCTTTTAACTTTTTCTTTGCTCCTGCAATCGTAAAATTCTGCTCATAAAGCATGTGCTTTATTTTCATGATTAGGTGAATTGTCTCTCTGTCATAGAGCCTTTGGGATTTTCTTCTTATAGGCTTAATTTCGGGGAACTCGCTTTCCCAGTAGCGAAGAACATAAGGCTTGATTCTGGTGAAATCACTAACTTCACCTATTCTGAAGTAAATTTTATCGGGAAGTATGATTTCAGCCCTGTCGTCTAACATACTTAACAAACTAGTTTAAACTGTTTTAAATGTCAAGATGATTTAAAAATATATATAAAATTTCTAAACTTGCAAAACTCCCTTAAAGGTTTTTCTATGAATCGGGGAGGGGCCGAATTTTCTTATTGCTTCCAGGTGTTCCTTTGTTGGATACCCTTTGTGCCGCTTGAAGTTATATTGAGGATATAGAAAGTGGTAATCGTCCATGATCGCGTCCCGGGTAACCTTAGCGAGGATCGAGGCGGCGGCGATCGAGCAGCATTTGGCGTCACCCTTTATGATTGTTTCCTGTCGAATCTGGATTCGAATCGGGTAATTTCCGTCAATCAATATATAATCGGGCTGAGTATCCAACTTTTTAACTGCTTGCTCCATCGCTAATAGTGATGCTCTGAGTATATTAATTTGATCGATTATCTCCGGTTCTATAATGGCGATAGCTGTCGTTAAGGCAGATTTCTCGATTTCACAAAAGAGTTCCTCCCTTCTTCTCGAGGAAAGCTTCTTTGAATCATTGATCCCATCCAGCCTGCATCCTCGGGGAAAGACAACAGCGGCGGCTACCACCGGTCCCGCAAGCGGACCTCTTCCAGCTTCATCAACCCCGGCCGGGAGTTTACCGTTTATCCATAGTCTTTTTTCGAAAGAATAGTCTGGAAGACTCAATGTTCTTGAATAGTTTTGTAGGAGAAATTATTACTCACCCCATCCTATCCTTCCCCTTAAATGGGGAAGGGAAATTCATCTCCTCCCCCTATTTCTATAGGGGGAGGATTAAGGTGGGGGTTACATTATTTCTCGCAATCCTCATATCTTATCAGTCGAACTTATTTCTCAAATCAATCCGTACTCTTTCATTGCGTTCTTAAGGTTCTCCGAATTTTCCGATGACATAGGCGAGAGCGGCAGCCTCATTTCATTGTTGATTTTTCCCATTAGACTCAGGCCTGCCTTAACGGGGATCGGATTGGTTTCAAGGAACATAGCCTCGTTTAGCGGATGCAGCTTATAATGATATTCCCTTGATTGATTGAATTTCTCATCGACGAATGTGTTATAAAGCTCGGAAACATCCCTTGGGGCAATGTTTGCGGTAACTGTTATAAAACCTTTTGCGCCAATGGCTAGAAGTGGGAAATTAAGGGAATCCTCACCAGAGAGGACAATGAAATCCATACCACAAAGGTAAAGGATTTTACTTGCCTGTTGAATTGATCCCGAGGCCTCCTTCACCCCAACGATGTTTTCATTATTCCTTGCTAGCCTGGAAATGGTATCTGGGTTCATGTTCACCCCAGACCTTCCAGGTATATTGTAGAGGATTAGAGGTATATTTACCTCAGATGCTATTTTGTCAAAGTGTAGAAAAAGCCCCTCCTGAGTTGGTTTATTGTAATATGGAACAACTAAAAGGGCTGCGTCGGCTCCAACTTTCTTCGAAAATTTTGTAAGCCTGATCGCCTCTTCAGTACTGTTGGAACCGGTACCCGCTATAACGGGTATCCTCTTTTTTACCGTCTTGACTGTTAGTTCAATAACATGTTCGTGTTCTTCATGAGAAAGGGTAGGGGATTCGCCGGTCGTACCGCATGGAACGATGCCATGTGTTCCGTTTTCTATCTGGAATTCAATCAGTTCTCTCAGGGCCTTTTCGTCTACAGCTCCATCCTTAAAGGGGGTAACTATTGCAACAATCGAACCGTAAATCAATTATAATGCCTCCAAACCCAATTGCTCTGTCTTCATTATATTAGAGTTGATTTGGAAATCAAGAAATCGAATTGACTCATCAGAAATCTATCTGAAGACGAATCGTTGCCTCATCTAAGAATTTATTCAAAATAGTCTCCTCCTAGAAAGATATCGGGAGGCATAGATGAGGCTAACCATGAAAGAAAGAAGATCGGTCACTGCAGTAGTGGCGAAGAGGTATCAGAAAGCCACTAAAAAGGAGAAAGTTGGACCTACCACGATAGGCAGGACATTCTTGTCCCGCACTCTAATCGGATAATTTTTTAGAGAGATGGTGTCAGGCTTTGTTTATTTGCTTATTATTGGAGCTGGTCAACTCATGGATGGAGAAGGAAAACACGTGGGATTACAAGGACAAAGGAGGCGCATCATAAAAGGTGTTGATAAACAAATAAGCAAATAAACAAAGCCTGACACCAATATTCTACAGCGATGTTTTCAGCGATTTTCCGCATTCGGGACAAAAATTGCTTTTCCTCGGGATCTTGCTGCCGCAATTAGGGCAATACATAGTGTCCTTTTCCCTGGAGAGCTGAGAATATTGCCTACTTTTTTCCAGAGCCTCATTCACCTTCTTGCCAATCTCCTCACAGTGTTTTGTGACTTCGCTAACAAATTCAATCCTATCCTCTTTTCCCGGGCTGATAATAGTAAGACGGGGCTCCAGTTTTTCCATTTCGTATAGGGTTCTGCTGACTTCATCAAGTGCTATATCTCGGAACAGCTTAAATGATGATGAATTTCTTAGGATAAGAATTCTCCGATCTGTGAGTATAAACCAGGAGTTAAAATACGTGTTGCTATCAATCCATTTTGGTGCCTTGTAAATTGCCCTGTAATTTCTTAGAGTGAGTAGTATCTCTTCACCCGGTGACAGATAACTCGATAGACTACCGTTCAATTCTCTGGGCAGTTCGGTGAAGTTCCTCGATTCCAGCTTATTTATTACCCCTTGAATAGATTCAATAAGCGTGGTTATCAATGGGATTCTAGACATATTTGCTTATCAGGACTTCTGCAATTTGAACTGCATTTAGGGCGGCCCCTTTCCTTAACTGATCTCCGACTACCCATAGGCTAATACCTGAAGGAACCGTGTAGTCTTCTCTTATCCGGCCCACCAGGCATTCATCCTTACCTGCAGCTTCGATTGGCATCGGGTATCTATGGTTCTGGGGTTCATCCACTACCCTAACACCCGGGAAATTTTTGAGGGCGTTTTTTGCTTCATCTACGGAGACTTTTCTCTCAGTCTCTATGTTCAGTGCAACAGAATGGGCGCGAAAGACAGGTACCCTCACAGTTGTGGCAGTCAACTGTATTGAGTCGTCCTCCAAGATTTTCCTCGTTTCATTGTGGAGTTTCATCTCCTCTTTCGTATATCCGTTTTCTAAAAAGGTGTCTATGTGTGGAAGGAGATTAAACGCAATCTGATGGGGAAAGACCCTTGAATCAAATGACTTTCCTTCCATTATAGCCTTCGTTTGGATACGTAATTCCTCCATGGCCTTCGCCCCTGCGCCGGATACGGCCTGATAAGAGGCTGCGACCACCCTCTTTATTTTAGCAATATCATGTATGGGTTTCAGAGCCATAATCGCGACTGCGGTAGTGCAATTTGGATTGGCAATTATTCCCCTTTTAGTATAATCGGCGATTTTATGAGGATTTATCTCGGGGATTATAAGAGGAACATCCTCCTCCATACGGAAGGCCGAGCTATTGTCAATCACAACTGCACCTGCTTCAACGGCAAACTGAGCAAACTCCCGGCTTCTTGATGCACCAGCAGAAAAAAGTGCGATTTGTATTCCATTGAAAGCATTTCTGTCTAATTTCTGAACCTTTAATTTACTGCAATGGAATTCCAGCTCCCTACCATGTGATCGTTCTGATGCAATGGTCCTTAGCTCGCCTACTGGGAAATCTCTTTCCTCGAGGATTGAGATCATCTCCTGCCCGACTGCCCCTGTAGCCCCAACGACTGCAACGTTGTATGCGTCTTTTATCATACTCACTCCCAATAATTTGCAAATCAGCCTTAGTATTTTAATTAAAAATATACACGTAGCCAAGTTTGGAGGATCTATAAGTGCCTCGCTATTCAAGACAATCATTCACGCTGAGCACTTCGACTATTCTCAGCGCTTGAATGCACAGACGAAATGTTGGACCTACGATGATAGGCGGGACATTCTTGTCCCGCACTCTAGTCGAATGGTTTTTTCTAGATCCGGGGTTGGAAAACCCCGGCTATCGGCTGTGGCAACTCTCTAATTATCCGTTCATGCTGAGTAGTGAGTGCTTCCACGGGGCTGTTAGCACAGGGTTAGTCGAAGGGGCACACTAAAGGTTCTTGTTGATAACTTACCTTACCCATTTTATAATTTGGAACATTTGTTTTTCATGTTTTTTGAAAAAGATTAGAGGAATAACAATAGAGACTGTAATAGGGTATTTTAGAAAGAAATCCAGATTATTCATACTAACCCTGGGATTTGTTTTTGTCCTGTTTTTGGGGATTATTGATTACTTAACAGGTCCATGGATTTCCTTCTCAATTTTTTATTTAATTCCCATCTCAATGGTTACCTGGTTCGTGAACAGACGGGCTGGGATTTTAATATCAGCAATCAGTGCCATAACCTGGCTTATGGCCGAATTGAGTTGGGAAGTAAATTACTTGAATTTTCCCATTCCTTATTGGAATGCTACTGTGAGATTCGGCTTCTTCCTCGTTGTTGTTCTTTTTATGTCCGCATTAAGGGAACTTAATGAACATTTAGAAATAAAAGTAGCAGAGCGAACCGCAACCCTTGAAGCAGAGGTCACGGAGCGCAAGAGAGCGGAGGAGGCACTGAGAAAATCACATGAACAGTTACGCGCACTTGCTGCACATCTGGAATCCACGCGGGAAGAGGAGGGAAAACGAATTGCCCGTGAGGTTCACGATAACTTGGCGCAGTCTTTGACAGTGTTAAATATGAATCTTTTCGAGTTGGAAAGCCAAATATCTGAATTGGGCGATAAGCCCCGACGAGACCTGCTTCTGAATAGGATTCGATCCATGTCCAATCTCATTGACACGACGGTACATGCGGTGCGTGAGATTGCTACAGAATTAAGACCCAGAATGTTAGACGACCTGGGTGTTGAACCAGCCATTGAGTGGAAGGCTCGGGATTTTCAAGAACGAACGGGAATTCAATGTGAGTTCATCTCAGAGAACATAAATTTGGACCAGGAGCGCTCTACAGCAATATTCCGCATCTTTCAGGAAACTTTGACTAATGTCGCTCGTCATGCCAAAGCCACGAGAGTCAACATAAAATTAAAGGAGGATACTGATAAAATTATACTGGAAGTGGAAGATAACGGCCGAGGAATAACGGAAAAGGAGATTTACAACCCCCGATCTCTTGGCCTTCTGGGAATGAGAGAACGCGCTCTGCTTTTCGGAGGAGAGATCAACATGACAGGTCGTCAAGGAATAGGGACTACAGTCACTGTGTGTATTCCGATTAAGAGGCAAGAATCGTGATCAAAATTCTTATCGCAGATGATCACCCAATTGTGCGGAGCGGTCTGAAACAAATCATGATTAAGGAACCTCGTATGGTGGTGGAGGGTGAGGCACAAAATGCTCGGGAACTTCTCGCGCTTGTTCGCAAACAGGCTTGGGATGTAGTGGTTTTAGACATTAACCTGCCCGACAGAAGCGGACTGGATGTCTTAATACAATTGAAGAAGGAATTTCCAAGGTTGCCTGTGCTTATCTTGAGTGTGCAGCCTGAGGAGCAATATGCGGTGCGAGCCCTCAAATCAGGTGCGGCTGGATATTTGGACAAACATAGCGCGCCAGCGGAGTTGGTAAAAGCCGTAAGAAAAGCAGTTGCTGGGGGGAAATACGTCAGTTCCTCTCTGGCTGAGAGGTTAGCTCTTGATTTGGAAAGTGGTGGGAGGCCGCTACACGAAACTCTGTCGGGTAGAGAGTTTGCGGTGATGTGTATGATTGCCTCGGGAAAGAGGATAAATGAGATCGCCGAGAAACTATTTGTTAGTCCTAAGACAGTGACGACATATAGGGCGCGGATATTGGAGAAAATGGGAATGAAGACGAATGCAGATTTAACTCATTACGTCATAAAGAATGAGCTGGTGGATTGATTTTTAAACTGGGGTCAGGCTTTGCTTATTTGCTTATTTGTCTCTGAAGCTCTTTCGTCATGCTCCTGATTTGTTCTTGTAATGCCGGGTCTTTTTCCATCTTCCTCCTAATTCGACTAACTCCGATGCTCAGGGTTGATAGATCTCTCCTCACTATTCTCCCATAGTCGCTCAGAGTCCCCTCTCCATACTCCGTTACCAAAAACGCTATAATACTCCTAGCTCTCGATAATTTCCTTTGCCTACTAAATGAAGTCAACTCTTCTATAGTAACTCTCCATTTTTTGCATACTGAATTTATTATATCTTCCATCCTGTATCTCCTCTCCTCCTTCTTATCCGCTTGTTCTAACACCTCTTCTATAAATTTATCGTCTCCCAGTAATCTTCCCTCTGCTGACCCTTGGTGGAACTCCCTTCTGTACTCCTCGTTCAATCCCTCCAAGACAAATTCCTCATACCGTCTTTGTGCCATGCCTTCTCCCTTTGAATATTGTGAAAGAACATATTCCACGGTTAGCCAACTTTTACGAGTTATCCCTAAATAACATTGGTGTCCACTCCATTTATAGTCCTGTGGGTTTCTTGCAACTCCGGCTCTTACGGGATTTAGATGAATGTATCTCACTAATTCATGTAGATAATTTTCAGCATCTACCAGTATTGCTTTATATCTTCCTTGAAATAAATGGCCTTTTCTTGACAGCTTTTTATTTATGTAGCTCGCATGGCGAAAAGATAGGTTCTGTATTAACTTTGAAAGAGGTAACTCAGACACCTGAATCAGCATGTGAACATGATTGCTCATCCAGCAATAGGCATGGATTCTGTGTTTAAATCGATCTATTCCATCGTGAACTAGGGTTTCCAAATGCTCACGATCTTGATCTGAAAAAAAGATATCTTGACCATCGTTGCCTCGGAGAATTACATGATAAAATCCACCCGGTATGTGAATTCTGGGTTTCCTAGCCATACAAGAAAAGTATAAGGCCAATTACAATAAACAAATAAGCAAATAAACAAAGCCTGACCCGCCGTTTGTAGGGAAACGCCTACAAAAAATTCGGGTTTTCCCGATTGCGATCCAAGGTCTGTACTCCTACAATTTCAATTGTTAATGGAATCGATGAAACTCGTTATTGCAGATGATTCATCCGTTGTGCGTGAAAGGTTAATAGCCATGCTTTCTAAACTTGAAGAAATTGAGAGCATAGGCCAAGCACAAGACGTAGGCGAAGCCATCAACTCCATTGAAGAATTGAAACCCGATGCGGTGATATTGGATATTCAGATGCCCGGAGGGAGCGGGATTGAGGTACTAAAGCATATCAAAAAAGAGCAACCGGCTACTGTCGTTATCATACTAACCAACTATCCTTATCCCCAATACCGTCAAGAATGCATGGATGAGGGAGCGGATTTCTTTTTTGATAAGTCCCTTGAATTTGGAAGGGCTATAGAGGTATGCAAGGGGTTGGCTAGGTGTTCTGATGTATGAATAAGATGGGCGATGTTTGCTATACATTGCAATACATACTCGATTGACAGGAAAGAACAAAAAGGATTGGGGAAAAATATGGTAGTTAAAGGTTCAATCTATTTTAATAGGTATCGACTTGGCATTTATGGAAGATAAATCCGTAACTGGTGGTTTATTTGTTTCTAAAAGAGCAAAAAATTCTGGAGTGGATGGAGGTGATGTGCAACGGTCTGATCAATGATAGTTTGTGAATGAGGCAGTTATGTATAAGTTCGAATATGTAAAAGTACAAATATACAACGGAGGTTCTGTAATTGGTTACGAAAAAAATATCTTTAATTGACAAGGAGGTTAGAATGAACAGTTTAAGAAGAATGGGATTTATGTTTTTGGGTATGGCAAGTGCCACCATTTTGTTTCTAGGCCTTGCCACTTCAGCATTCGCGGCTGATGAATTTTGCGACACGGCTTGCACCACAGGAACGTGTACGGTCAATACTGTGCATGGTGGCTTGATGGGTGCTTTCACGGTGACCTGCAACCTTCACGTTACAGGCACGGGTGCCTTGAACTTTACGGACAATGGTTCGATCACAGTTCAGGGAGACTTGACGGTGGACCTTCCAGCGGGTGAAGGTTTAGGTCAAATCGCTGCCGAAGGTGCCGGTACCGACAATGGGAGCACGGGGCCGGGCCAGAACGGTGGTAACGCCGATAACGCCGGAAATGGAAAGAATCTGATGATCAATGTGGACGGGGATATCGATATTCATGGCAACGTTTCCACCGACGGAGGTAAGGGGGGAAATGGTGGAGCCGGGTCAGGCGCGACGTCTGGCAATGCCTTCAATGGCGGTAATGGAGGCAACGGCGGAAATGGTGGAGTGTTAACAATCGTGGGCCAAATGGACGCTCTTATCGATGGTACGACCGTGACTTCCAGGGGTGGAAATGGTGGAAATGGCGGAAATGGCGGAAACCGCACTACTTCGGGCAGCGGAAATGGCGGCAATGGCGGAATCGGTGGTACCGGCGGCCTTGGTGGCTCCGTGAGCATACAGGTTTGCGGGAACTTTGAGACCGTTAACGCAGACGTCGATGGAGACCGCGTCGTCGCAAGAGGCGGAAATGGTGGATCTGGCGGAAGTGGCGGGAACAAAGCCGGGAGCGGTACGCCTGGCACGGCAGGTGCTGGTGGTGTTGGTGGCGACGGTGGCATGATCACGCTCACCGCCGATGGTGATATGATAATTGCGGACAAGATACATGCCCAGGGTGGTAATGGTGGTAACAGCGGCGCGGCACCCCCGGTAAAGGCCGCTAATGGAGATGACGGCACCATAACCGTGAACTCGACTGGGTCGGAAGGAATGGGCCTAGACACCTCGGCTGCGAACTTTGATCCCAATTATGAACCTAATCTGACAATCAATGAAGATCAGGACCCAGTCTGTAACCAATGTCCTTAATTAAGTAAAATTGGGGCCAGGCATGCTTATTTGATTTGTCATAATTGGGGTGGTGCACATCTGCGCCACCCCTATATGACAGGTCAGGAGTTGGGGTCAGGCTTTGTTTATTTGCTTATTTGTTTGTCAAGCTCTTTTTTCATGCTGTCCATTTGTTTTCGTAATCCCAGGTCTTTTTCGGTCTCCTTCCTAATCCGACTAACTCCGATGCTCAGGGTTGAAAGATCTCTCCTTACTATCCTCCCATAATCACTCAGAGTTCCCTCTCCATATTCGGTCACCATAAACGCTATAATACTCCTAACTCTTGATAATCTCCTTTGCCTACCGAGTGAAATCAACTCGTCTACAGTTACTCTCGATTTTTTGGATACTAAATTTATTATATCTTCCACTTTGTATCTTCTTTCCGTCTTCTTATCCACTTGTTCTAATACCTTTTCTGTAAATTTATCATCTCCCAGTAATCTACCCTCTGCTGACCCATGGTGTGATCTCCTTTAACTTCTTTCTAAAAACTTAATCTTAATAATCAGGCATTAAAACCGACCCGAACCTTGCACACGGTGAAACATTTCGCTGGGCTTAACGAAATTCATACTGATTTTTTGATGATTAAATACACTATTGACAGGGTCTTTCAGGTGTGATTTAATGGTTTTCAAAGGAAGGATGGGAATACTTACATCCCAGAGCAGTGCCCTGGAAATAGGGTGGATAGGGGACCCATTCGAAACCCCTTCTTCGGGACCTATGAAAGGGAAAATAAAAAGCAGGAGACCCAATTGCTACCGATAGTGAAATGTTTGCGTGCTTACATCAATGGAACTATCTCTTATGGTCTCCGATGCGGGAAGGTTTTAGACAGTGGCTATGTAATGACGGCAACTCTGATATTCGTGCTGGCACTAGCATATCGTGTTAACGCGCAAGCACAGAATACTTGCCCACCTGGCTTCAACGACACACCGGCCTTGTCTACTCACTTGGACCAGGCAGACATCGCCAGTGGCAATCTCACCTTCAAGGAGATTTTCAGATTTGGCCAGCAACTCTTCATAACCAACTTCAACAAATGCGACGGAGCCGGACGTCCGGGCCGCGCTGGCGAGGCTGGGGCACACGGGGTCGGGAATGAGCGCCCGATCGATCCGTTAAGCCGTCCCCGTTTCACCATGTTGTCTGGTCCTGATTCCGACTCGTGCGCTTCCTGTCACAACGAGCCGCAAGTTGGTGGTGCGGGCCCCTTCAATGCGAATCTTCGCGAACAGGCTCCCGATTGTGATCCCGTAGCCGGGATATTCTTCATTGAAAGCTTATTCGGTACTGGGTCAGATCAGAGGCCATGCAGGCCACCAGTAGGCACTCCTACTGACACCGGGGGGGGCTTCTCCAACCTCTTCAACGACCGCGGCTCCCTGGGGCTTTTCGGTTCGGGAGCTATAGAATTGCTTAGCATCGAGATGACGGATGACTTGCAAAACCGCCAGGCGCAGGCGATAGAGGAGGCCCAGTCGGTGGGCCATGATGTGACCGTGGAGCTTGAGACCAAGGGAGTCCAGTTCGGTATGCTGACCGCTTTTCCAGACGGTACGGTTGACACCAGTGGGGTGGAGGGGGTCAGTCCCGACCTGGTGATCAGGCCCTTCGGGCGTAAAGGACAAAACAAATCGCTTCGGCATTTCTCGATTCAAGCGTTCAACCGCCATCTTGGAATGCAACCAGTAGAGGCGCTTGAACAATTGGACCCACCTTTTTCGGATGACGATCCGGATCAGGACGGTGTCACCGATGAGCTGACGGTTGGCGATATCACAGCCGCGATGGTCTTTATGGCGGCGCTTCCGATACCTGAGAGGGCTAACTTGCCGCAGCCCCAGAAAGGGGAGGCGGCACGCGGCGAGCAACTTTTTGCGCAGGTTGGTTGCGCAGGGTGTCACATCCCGGCACTCCCGCTCAACAACACCGAATTTTGCGAGCCCAATCCAAGAAACAACGACGGTGACTTCAGGGATACGAGCCAGCAATACTGCTTTGACCTGCAGAAGACCAGCGGCTTGCGCGGTAACTTGGTGTTTGCTTATACTGATCTCAAACGCCACTCGATTTGTGATCCCACAAGAGACTATGACCCGGAAACGAACCATTTCTGTGATGATGTGCCAATTTCAACAACACCGGCTACGGATGCGACGGGGCCAGGAGACAGCGGCGATAACGACCGCCCACCCTATCATCAATTCCTCACGGCCAAGTTATGGGATGTCGGCAATTCCGCCCCCTGGGGTCATCGCAATGATCTCGACACGATTTACGAATCGATCGTTGCCCACGGGGGCGAGGCAGCCGACGAAGTAGCCGCCTTTGAGACGCTTTCCGATGCCGACCAGCTTGCGGTGGTGATTTTCCTCAAGACGCTGGTGATGCCGATCATGTCGAATAACCCACTGCCACAGGAACTAGGATCGCCCAAGGCTCGTAATCCCGGGGGCGGTGCCCCGCTAAATACGGTGGGAAGTGAACCGCCGGAGGGCTGAAGAGAGTGACCGGGGTCACGCTTTGTTTATTTGCTTATTTGTTTGTCAAGCTCTTTTGTCATGCCGTCCATTTCTTTTCGTAAATCCTGGTGCCTTTTCGATCTCTTTCGTAATCCGACTAACTCCGATGCTCAGGTTGAAAGATCTCTCCTTACTATTGTCCCATAGAGAAGCTCACGCTGCTAGCTGCAGCGTTCTCAATTTTTTGCGACCTAAGGGTTGCCGCAACGTTTATGTGTTTTTAGCGGCGGTATTTTTTTTCAATGTCTTTAACTTTTTCTATGTTCGCTTTTTCTTCTTCTTCGGGCGAGGAATTAAACCAGGCTTCCAAGATTTCTTTAGCCACTATTGGGGAGGTCATTCTGAGACTCATTGCAAGCACATTAGCGTCATTCCATTTTCTAGCGCCCTCAGCGGTTTTGGCATCGGCGCAGAGGGCTGCCCTGATACCGGGCACCTTATTTGCCGCCATGCTGACCCCGGTGCCTGTCCAGCAAAAGAGTATTCCCTGATCACAGTCACTGTTAGCAACCCTTTCAGCTACCTTCTCGGCCACTTCGGCCCATTGAATAGGCTCATCGGCAAGTGGACCATACAGTTCAAGTTCGATGCCTTTCTTCTTCAACTCCTTTATGACGAACTCGGTTAAATGAGTCTTTTCGTCGCTTCCCACCGCAATTTTCATATTTTTAGCTCCTTAAGATGACTTCTCTTTAATTTGTATGTATAATTGTAAACAAGTTGCTTTTTTGGATCAAGAAGTGATCAATTAGAATATTATAAGCGGCTATAACTGTTAACATTTATAACAAAAGAAAATAAACTACTTGACCTTTATGGTATTTTTAGAATATAATAGACTTCTTTAATAGTTACTTATAACGTGTTGGGGGGATAAGGATATTAATTTCTTGCCGATCGATTACTCAGAGCTAGAAGTGCAGTTAGTTAAGGATTTAAATACACAAGAGGGCTCCCTTTTTGTTCTTGTTAATGATGAGAATAATAATATATTGGAGTTTGTGTACCCGCTAAAACTCAGGGGTAACCTGGTACCGTTGAATACGAAGAGTCTAGTCGGAAAAGCCGTTGTGTCTGGTAAATCATTTATTGTAAATGACCTGAAGAAAGAGAAAAATGTGATGGTTCTTGACTGGCTTATGCGTATGGGAATGGAGCCCGTTCAAAAGGTAATCACGTATCCTATAATGCTTGGGGAACGGATAATAGCAGCCTTGATGGTGGTAAGGAGGGGTGACGCCTTAACTCAGGCTCCGGACTTCGGTCAAGAGGATTTAGAAAGGTTGAAGGGTCTCTTAGATAACAAGTTTTCGCTTCGTTTGGCAGCCGAGATGGCGGAGTGATAGAAAACGGGGTCAGGACCTTTTTTGACTAAACTGACTGGCTAATCCCCAATAACTTCCTACACTGATCGGGGCAAGGGATATAAGTTGACTTAACCCGAAAATGGTTTCCCACCCACCTGCCTAATTTACTCACACCACCCTTCGATTAAACTCAGGATGTTCGGATAGAGCGGTTCCTCCTGCGGGTGAATTCATATCCGTAGAATCAGAACTTTCAATGACTGGACCCCATCCAGACCTTCCCCTTGAAAGGGGAAGGGAATGGTTTTTGATTGGACTGATGAGGGCATCAGTCCCTACGATTGTTTGAAAGGACAAGGTGAACACACTTTGAACATTCGATTGAACTCAGGGCACAAGGTGCTTGGATTTGCAACTCAAATTTAATATTAATAACAATCCGCAGATGGATAGCCGGGGTTTTCCAACCCCGGATATAGAGAAAATTATTCCATTCGAATGCGGGACAAGAATGTCCCGCGTATCGCGTTGGAAATGCGTAGCAGGCTTTGGAGCTTAAAGATAGGGTAGATCAAGATTGACAGCGTCGCGATTTATCAATATTATTGATTTTATTAACAGGAAGAAATATCTCTCGCAAGAAGATGATATCCTATGAGTAGGAATTTACTCCCGCCCGGTCCCAGAGGATTGCCGATGGTGGGCTCGCTTTTCGATTATTTCCGTGATATGCTCGGGTTTTTGCTGAGGATCGCTCAGGCTTATGGAGATATCGCATATTTCAGGCTTGGGTCAAGGCAGGTATATCTACTTAGTCATCCGGACTTTATTAAAGACGTCCTGGTAACAAACCACAGGAATTTTCAGAAGAGCAGGGCGCTCCAGAGGTCGAAGATCGTTCTGGGTGAGGGTCTTCTCACAAGCGAGGGTGAGACCCATCTTAGGGAGCGGCGAATCATACAGCCTGTGTTTCACCAAAAGAGGATTAAAGCCTATGCCGATGTGATGACTGATTTCGCATCAGGGATCGGAGAGAATTGGGAAAACGGTGAAGTGGTTGACATACACAGGGAGATGATGCGCCTCACACTTGGAATCGTTGCAAAGACCCTTTTTGGAGCTGAAATTAAATCCGGGGCGGACGACATTGGTAAATCTCTAACAACGATCGTCAATCAATTCCCGCGTATGCTTTTCCCGCTTTCGGAATATCTGGATAAAATTCCCCTGCTGAGTACACGCAAGTTTTTTAACGCCCTTGAGACACTCGATAGAACTGTCTACGACTTAATCGAAGAGGGAAGAAAAAGTAAAGAAGATAGGGACGACCTTCTCTCAATGTTACTTTCGGCCCAGGACGAAGAGGGCGGCGACGGTCTCACTGATCTGCAGGTTCGTGATGAGGTAATGACACTATTCCTGGCGGGACAGGAAAGCACTGCGAATTCTCTTGTATGGGCATGGTTCTTAATATCACAACATCCTTATATAGAAGAAAAGCTTCACGATGAGCTCGATTCTGTTTTGGGTGAGCGTTTGCCAGAGGTAGATGATCTAAAAAAACTTGTTTTTACAAGAATGGTCTTTTCAGAATCCTTGCGCCTTTATCCCCCTGCCTGGACAGTCGTTCGCCGCGCGATTGAAGATTATCGGGTAGATGGATACGTTGTTCCGAGCGGCGCAGACATTTATATGAGCCAATATGTAGTTCATCACGATCCCAGGTTCTTTCCCGATCCTTTCAAGTTTGATCCAGAGCGCTGGAATCAGGACCAAACTTCTTCTCTTCCACAATTTGCGTACTTCCCATTTGGTGGAGGTCCCAGAGTATGCATAGGAGAATCATTTGCATGGATGGAGGGAATTATGCTGATAGCTGCAATCGCTTCAAAATGGAAAATGCACCTTGTGCCAGGCCAGAAGATTTTACCCAAACCCCTCATTACAATTCGCCCAAAGCGAGGAATGAAGATGATAATGGAAAGACGTTAGGATCGAAGGTTGCTTCCAGATTTCCAGATGTATTTTATTGCAACACCTTCTGTAGGTACCTGCCTGTGTATGATTCTTTTACTCTAGAAATCTCTTCAGGCGTGCCCTCTGCGACTATATAGCCTCCTTCTTCGCCGCCTTCGGGCCCGAGGTCTATCACATGGTCAGCGGATTTAATAACATCAAGGTTGTGCTCAATAACTATTACTGTGTTGCCTGTGTCTACTAGTTTATTTAAAACCTTCAGGAGCTTTTTTATATCATCGGTGTGTAATCCAACCGTTGGCTCATCCAGTATATAAATGATGCCTTTTCCGCTCTTTCTGCCGAGTTCCCTCGCTATCTTTATCCTCTGCGCTTCTCCTCCGGAAAGTGTGGGTGCAGGCTGTCCAAGCTTTAGGTACCCGAGTCCAACATCTTGCAGGATCTTAAGTTTTCTGAGAAGTGCCGGTTCGCCGGTGAAAAAATTTATTGAGTGGTCGATTGTCATATCGAGGACCTGATCAATGTTCATGGATTTATACATTACCTCTAGCACTTCCTTCCTGAATCTCTTTCCATTACATTCCTCACAGGTTACATAGACATCGGCCAAAAAGTGCATCTCAACCTTTTGTCTTCCCTCTCCCTCACATTTTTCGCATCGGCCTCCAGAAACATTAAATGAAAAGTGCGAGGGGGAGAATCTTTTTCTTCTCGCATCCCATGTGTTTGCCATGATGTTTCTTATTTCATCGTACGCCTTAATGTAGGTGGCAGGATTTGATCTGGAGCTTTTGCCAATTGGTGATTGATCAAGCATTACAACATTTGAAATATATGAGATGCCTTTAATCTCTTTAAATCTGCCAGTCTTTTCAATTTCCCCGTTGAACTTTCTGGCAAGTGCGGAGTAGAGAACATCGTTTATAAGCGAGCTCTTTCCAGAGCCTGAAACGCCCGTTACGCAAATCATAGTCCCAAGCGGGAAGGAAACTGTTAGATCCTTGAGGTTATTCTCGGATGCGCCAATCACCGTTATTTGCTTGGCGCCGGTTTTTCTCCTTTTTCCAGGTACGGGAATGGATAATTCATTTTTCATGTATAAGTTTGTGATGGAATTATTGGATTTATTGAGAAACTCTTCCAGAGAACCGGTACCTACGATTCTACCTCCACCTTTTCCTGATAAGGGGCCAAGCTCAATGATATAATCAGCAGACCTTATCATCTCAAAATCATGTTCTACCACCACAACCGTATTGTCTCGATCCCTTAACTCCTTGATTATTGAAATCAGTCGGTTGATATCTCTTGGGTGAAGACCTATGGATGGTTCGTCCATTATATATAGTGTTTCCGTAAGACTTGACCCTAGCTGGCAAGCAAGACTGACCCTTTGCGCTTCACCGCCGGAGAGCGTTTTGGTCATTCTGGATAACGTTATATACTCCAGCCCAACTTTGATTAGAAAATCAATTCTCGATCTTATTTGTTTTAGTATTTCATCTGAGATATGCTGTTCATATTCCGTAAGTTTAATGCTGTCAAAGAAAGATTTCAGGTTTTTTATGGGCAGATCTGTAAGGTATGAAATGGTTTTGCCGGTTATTCTTACCGACAACGCTTCCTCCTTCAGCCTACTACCATTGCAGCTATTGCAGTTAAAGGCAGATCTATATCTGCTCAGAAATACCCTCACATGGAGCTTGTAGTTTTTCTCTTCCAGTCTTCGAAAATATCCAAATATGCCAGGGAAGTTGCCGTTTCCGTTGAATAGTAGTTCTTTCCCCGCGTTGGAAATTTTTTTGTAGGGTGTGTTTATATCAATTCCATTTTCCATGCTAAATTGCAATAACTTTCTCATACGATTCTTAAATGAAGGTTTTGTAAATGGCTCAATGGCCCCTTCTGCAAGGCTCCTTTCAGGATCTGGAACAACCAGATCTGGATCAACCTGCAGTATGTTTCCAAATCCCCTACACTCAGAGCAGGCTCCTTGAGGACTGTTGAATGAGAAGAGCAGGGGGGTTGGATCGTTAAAACGAATTTTACAGTAAGGGCATTCGAGTCCTTTTGAGTATTTCAGGACATCACCGTTGAGTATATTGATGTTGAGATTTTTATTTTCACGAAATGCTAGCTCAAGGGAGTCTATAATCCTGGATCTGTATTGTTCTCTTATCTCTACTCTATCTACAACTATTTCCGATTGTTCGGGTATTTTTTTTAGTTCCTCAACGTCAAATATTTTCCCGTCCTTAAGTATCCTGATAAAGCCCTTCATGAGTAGATCGCCAGGAGTGAAATCAATCTTTCCTTTCAGCGGAAGTGTTATCGTGGCTTTCTTGCCTTCGTATTTTTCAAGAAGTTCACCTAAGATTGCTTGTGGAGAATGATCCTTTACCTCTCTCCCACAATCAGGGCAGTAGATCTTTCCAATCTTTGCGAAGAGGAGTCTGAGGTAGTCGTAGATTTCAGTCGTTGTACCCACAGTGGAGCGCGAGCTTTTGATCTGGTTTCTACTCTCAATCGCAATTGACGGGGGAAGTCCGCTGATGTCGTCCATATCCGGCCTGTCAACTCGCTCCAGAAATTGCCTGGCGTAAGTGGATAGACATTCGACGTATCTTCTGAGGCCCTCGGCATAGATCGTATCAAGTGCCAGAGATGACTTTCCCGAGCCGCTTAGACCTGTAATCACGGTGTAGTTATGCCAGGGAATTGACACATTGATATTTTTTAGATTATTTTCCCTTGCTCCGATAACGGTGATCTCGCCTTTCATAATACGGTTGTTCAGCCACAAATTAACCTGAAACTAAAAAATGATGCAGTATGCATGATACATGATACATGATCCACGATGTACGTTAAGTCATGAACCCTTAAGCCTGGTGATTGAACAGTCAAAGTTGTATGCAATATTTCTCAGATATGGGGAATTGCTGAGCATTTAAGCCTGTAGTTGCGCTATGATTTCTGATAGGCTTTTGACCTCTAATATCTGAGTTCCGTCCAGCCTCTGGATCCGTCTTTTGTTTAACCATATTACATCTAATCCGGCGTTTCGTCCCCCAAGCACGTCTGAGCCATATAAATCACCGATATGTAGTGCCTCTGACGACGAGATATTCAGCTTTTCGAGCGCGAATTGGAAAATACGTGAATCGGGTTTAACAAAACCCAGATTTGTGGAGTCTGCTATTATATCGAAATAGTTCTTTATCCCCACTTCTTCGCATTTCTCTTGAGTTGTCCCGTCATTATTGGAGATTACACCAAGGACCAATCCCCTATCTTTTAGTAGCTCAATGAGTTCAATAGCTCCCGGGAGCGCAGATCTTGTATAGTCTATTCCCCTCAGGGCCGCCCTTATTCTCTCTCGAATGATTCTACTCTCTCCTTCGAGCGACAGGTGTTTGCATAGTTTAGGGAAAAACCATTCTCTGTACTCCAGAGGAGAGATTGTTCCTCTTTCCAGATATTTTTTATGTACTTCGTAATCAGTCTTCAGATAAGCACTCTCAAACTCATCATCCGAAACATGGTATCCACAATCTCTAAACGCTAAGGCGAGCCTGATCAAGTAGGGAGGATTTGTTGAGGCTAGAGTGTCCCCAAAGTCAAAGAAAATCGCCTTCTTGAGATTTGATTGAATCGTTTCGAACATTTAAGTTTGTTATATTATTGATACATGTTTTTATTATTTTTACCAGCTTGAATAAGATTGTAAATTGATATACCATGTACTGGGACTTTTGGAGAGAGATTTAAATGTTAAACCTAAAAATCGTAGATCCGGAAATCGCCGACGCAATCCAGCGTGAAATTGAACGTCAAGAATGGAAACTAGAGCTTATCGCTTCTGAAAACTATGTCAGCGATGCGGTACTGGAGGCGATGGGGTCTGTCCTTACAAACAAGTATGCCGAGGGCCTCCCTGGAAAGAGATATTACGGCGGTTGCGAATACGTTGATGTTGCCGAATCGCTGGCTATAGAACGGGCAAAGAAGCTCTTTGGAGCAGATGCGGTAAATGTACAACCCCATTCTGGTGCCCAGGCAAATATGGCGGTCTATTTTGCTGCCTTAGAGCCTGGCGACACTATCCTTGGCATGAATTTATCGCATGGTGGGCACCTGACACACGGGAGCCCGGTGAATTTCTCTGGCAGGCTTTATAATGTAATCCCTTATGGTGTTAGGGAGGATAACAATCAAATAGACTATGATGAGGTGAGGGATCTAGCCATCAAAAACAATCCAAAGCTTATCATCGCTGGCTGGAGTGCCTATCCTAGGGATATCGATTTCAAAAGGTTTCGCGAAATAGCGGATGAAAGCGGGTCATTACTTTTGGCTGATATAGCTCATCCCGCAGGCCTCGTAGTTGCGGGACTCTACTCGAGTCCGATTCCACACTGCGATTTCATTACGACTACCACGCATAAAACACTGAGAGGGCCAAGGGGTGGGATGGTGATGATGAAAAAGGAGCATGAAAAAATCATAAACAGCCGGGTTTTTCCGGGAACACAGGGTGGTCCATTGATGCATATCATAGCAGCAAAAGCGGTGGCTTTCAAAGAAGCGCTGCGACCAGAGTTTATTGACTATCAAAAGCAAGTCGTTAAAAATGCAAAGAAATTGGGTGAATGCCTGTCGAGGGATGGGTTCAGATTGGTTTCTGGCGGTACAGACACGCACCTTGTGCTGGTGGATCTTAGGGAAACCGATCTGACAGGTAAATTGGCTGAGGAAACCCTAGAATCTGCCGGTATAACAGTAAATAAAAATGCTGTTCCGTTTGATCCTAGGCCACCTGCAATTTCCAGCGGAATCAGGATTGGCACACCCGCTGTGACCACGAGGGGGATGAAGGAGGGTGAAATCGAAGTTATCGCGGGCTTGATAAAAGAGGCTCTAGATAACACGGGTAATGCGAGAGTGTTAACAAGAATTGAGGAACGCGTGAAGGAACTTTGTAGTGATTTCCCGATATATAGACATAAACTGAATGAAATGCCCTTACTGCACAGGTCAAAGAAATAAGGTTATAGACTCTCGATTAAACAGGGAACGTGAGTCTATAAGGAGACGCAGGGAATGCCTTGATTGCGGGAGGCGCTTTACTACCTATGAAAAGGTGGAAGACTTCAGCCTGATGGTAATAAAGAAAGATGGCAGTAGGGAATCATTCGATAAGAATAAGATTACGATGGGAATGATCAAGGCATGTGAAAAGCGACCGATAAGTATCAATGTCATTGAGGATTTCATATCGGAGTTAGAACGGGAGCTTCACGAAAGGGGAGAAAGAGAAGTGGAAAGCCAGGAGATTGGAGAGAGGGTAATAAAGAAACTTTATGAGATTGATGAGGTCGCATACGTAAGATTTGCCTCAGTTTACAGATCATTTAAGGATGTGAACCAATTTATGGATGAGTTAAGAGATCTTCTTAAAGACAAGGAAAGAGCGACGGACGGCCAAAAGTTAGGTACAGAGAAAGGACAGACTTCAAAACCCACTCTCGAGCTTTTGAAGACAGAGGATGACAAATAGGGCTGTTTTAGTCGATACCCATGCCCATCTGGAGGTCGTTGAGTCTATTTCAGAGGTTATCGATAGGGCATTTAAGAATGGTGTCGAAACTGTAGTTGCCGTTTCTTCAGACCTGGATTCCTCGAGAAGAACCATCGAAATTTCTAATTCCTTCCAGACAGTTTATTCTGCAGTTGGGATCCATCCGCATGAGGCTTCGAGTTTTAACGAGAGTGCGCTTGCTCAATTGGCGAATTTCGTCGGTGAAAAAAGGGTCAAGGCTATAGGAGAGACTGGACTTGATTACCACTACTCACATTCAAACAGGGGATCCCAGATTATTTCTTTCACTAATCATATAGGGCTATCAATACAATCCGATCTGCCTTTGATTATACATATCAGGGAAGCCTTCTCGGATGTCTTAAATATCTTACGCAAGCCGGATTTTTCAAATGCCCGTGGGGTCATTCATTGTTTTACGGGTGATTATGAAACTGCGAAAGGGTTTATCGACCTCGGATTTTTTATTTCATTGTCTGGGATTGTTACTTTTAAGAATGCGGAAAATGTGCGAGATGCAGCAAAAAGGATTCCCCTTGATAGAATGCTGATTGAAACCGACTCACCATACCTGGCTCCCGTTCCTTTCAGGGGTAAGCGAAATGAACCTGCCTATGTAATACATGTTGCTGAAAAAATAGCTGAATTAAGAGGGACATCATACGAGAAGATAGCCGAGATAACAACAATAAATGCAAGAGAGTTATTTAAGCTAGAAGGATAGCTTCCCTCCGGATCATGACCTCATGATTTTAAGAAGATTGCTTTAACTAATGAATTCCCCGCAATTTCCTACGGGGCTTCCCCTCACGCGTCATGGGAAACACATTCGCATTCCTCTTTCACTTCTTTGTCTTGATACAAAGAAACAATGCTTCGATAGTTCGACATGCTCACCACTCAGCACAGGTCCTTCGATAGTTCGACCCTTCAACGGGCTCACTACTCAGTTCAAGGCTGTCAGAAATCCTCCTTTAGAAATGGATAAAATTCTCAAATCCCCCTACGTCCCCCCTTTATCTAAAGGGGGGAGAGGTTTGTAGTGGAGTTTCTGGGGCAGGTGCTAGATTTCTCTTATTCACGTTGCTGTCGTCCAGCATCGGTTCCTCCCCTTTGTACAAAGGGGAGTTAGAGGGGATTTTAACGTCTTCGTTTCTGATTTTTTTAACGCAATTTTTGGAAGGCCGTTTAAACCCTTTTAACTTTCAGGTTCTATCATGATAACATGCAGCTTGCTGCTGGGAGTTTCATTCGTGATTTATTGTTTTATCGGCGGGGCTTTTTGTATAATTAGGAACTCAGTTAAGATTTATTTCGGGAATTCTAAACCTTGGGTAACATGCAGGAAAGCGGCGACATTAAATCGGGTGGTAAGCCGACAATTGGAATCACCATGGGTGATCCATTTGGCATAGGTCCGGAAATAATTTTAAAGTCTCTCTTTTGTAGCGAGATTCAAAGCATCTGTTCGCCAGTTATTTACGGTGATGCCGAGATATTAAATGAGGCAAAAAAGCTAACGGGAATAAAAAATGATTTGAAAATTATAGGCCTTACGAATTTGGACAAAATTGATCTGAGCATTGGAAACCCAAGCGAAGAAGGGGGTCGAGCCAGCATTTTATACATAAGAGAGGCTGTTAAGCATGCATTGGAAGGGACAGTAGATGCGATTGTGACTGCACCTATCAGTAAGGAGTCCATTCACCTTGCGGGTTCGACTTATCCTGGACATACGGAGATGCTAAAAGACCTTACAGGTGCTCGTGATGCGGCGATGTTGTTTGAAGGAGGAGAGTTTCGTGTTGTGCTGGTTACGATACATTGTGCCTTGTCCGAGGTTCCGAAATTGATTACACAGGATCGGGTGTTCAATGCAATTGAATTGACTCACAATTCTCTGGTTGAGTTATTCAAAATACCGAGTCCCAAAATCGTGGTCTGCGGATTGAATCCGCACGCTGGCGAATCGGGGATCTTTGGGAATGAGGAAACGGAACATATAATACCTGCTGTGAGAAGGGCGAGAGACTTGGGGATAGATGTGACGGGACCACTACCCGCGGACACTATTTTTTATAGGGCGCGGCAGGGAATTTGGGACGCAGTCATTTCCATGTACCATGACCAGGGTTTGATACCCTTCAAGATGCTTTCGTTTGACGACGGTGTAAATGTGACACTGGGTCTTCCGATAATAAGGACTTCGCCAGACCATGGAACGGCTTTCGACATTGCGTGGGAGGGTAAAGCCAACCCTTCGAGCATGATTGCTGCAATCAAGGTTGCTGCGAGGCTCGCAAGATACAGGGTCCCGAGTGGCAAATCTCGGAAAGATTAATTGACGTGTTTTCTCTTACTGTGTAAAAGTGGTAGGATCTCTCCGGATTTTCCGAAGATGCTCAGGTCGTATAGCCCTGAATTGGGAGTCTGTTCTAGGTTGATTTCTATTACAGGCTTACCGGCCTGCTTTGCGATCAGGCCAAGAGACGCCGCGGGTTCCACTACACCGGATGTTCCAACTATCAGCATCACATCACATTTTTCGATAGCAATTAGAGCACTGTCGATTATTGTCATTGGTATAATTTCTCCAAACCAGACAATATTCGGTCGCCCAATCGAGCGGCATTGCCTACACACTGGGGGTAATTCTCTAAAAGGCACTTCGTAGTTCTGTTCGATTTTACCACACTTTGTGCACCTTACCTGCCAAAGATTCCCATGCATCTCGATAATATTGCGGCTACCGGCTAGTTGGTGCAACCCATCGATGTTTTGAGTTATAAGCGTAAAAGTCAGTATTTGGTTCTCGAGTTCGGCGAGTGCATAATGACCGGGATTAGGCTTGGCATCTCTCACTATCTTTCTTCTCCACTCATACCATTCCCAAACTAGTTTTGGGTCCTTCGAGAAGGCCTCTGGTGTGGCAAGGTCTTCCGAACGGAAATTTCTCCAAAGTCCGTTTTCCCCCCTAAATGTGGGTATTCCGCTCTCTGCAGAAATTCCCGCACCTGTGAGCACAGTTATATTTGTTGAATTGTCGATAATCCTTTTCGCCTCTAGAATCTCTTTTTCCATTTTCAATTGGTAGGCTTGCGTTACTCCTTTAATATAATTTATAGTAATTATACAAATAATCAATTTGACAGGTTACCTATCCAATCGTCAGGCTAATAAATGGGAAATAAGGCTTTCCTCAGCTGTGTGGTTGTGTTGATAGTATTGCTGACAGTTCCTTGCGCAACAGGAGAGGAATGGGTACACGTCGTAACCTCTAAGAAAGATAGAATAGAATCTTTTGTAGATCCGGATAGCATATCAGAGTTGGGGAATCTGCGGAACTTCGACAAAGGTAACTCAAGCTAATATTAATACACGAAATAATAATGCATGCTTGCCATGTTATAATACAAAATCAGCCTATACGATTCCAATTTAGTCGATATTTTAGAGATTCAACTGTTTTGAGATTCACTATTGCCTCACATAAAAATCTATTTGAAAGTTAATTCGTTGCCTCACGTAAAATATACTCGAAGTTTTTTTGATTTTTTTCATTTTTGTAATTCTGTTTTTGATTTCTTCTTTTTAAGTTTTCTTTTGCTGCCAACTTTCTGAGCTTAATCTGTAGTGAGCTTATCTGTCTTCTCAGCTCCGCCGGATTTAACTTAGCATATTCTTGGTTTAACTTTCTCTTGTGCTCTTTCTCCACCAAGGGCGATTCTAACACCCTTTGGTACGGGGTCCTTGGCTGATCATACCTCTTTTTCACCTTGCTTCCCACCCGAATCTTCTCCTTAAGCTTCATCACAGGCTGGAAGTAGTTGGTATATAGCCTTAAGCGCGAATAAAGTTGATTTAACAGTCTGAGCTGCCGAGAAGTATCATAACGATTATAACCCACAGCACGTCTTACCACTGAGTAGTTCTTCTGCTCCACGTAACAGTTGTCGTTCTTCCGATAAGCCCTGGCCCTCGTAAAAGTGATCTTCTCCTGCTCACAATAGCCATAAAGATGACTATTTATAAACTCTGACCCATTGTCTGAGTCTATTCCCAAAAGCTTAAAAGGTAAGCGCCTTCTTATTTCCTTAAGTGCCTCAAACACCCACACCCGGGCCTTGTTCTTAACCGCCTGGGTCTCAGTCCAACCCGTGCATACATCGGTCATATCTAGGGTCTGGATATACTCTCCACCGGCGTCTCCTCCCTCGTGCCCCACCAGGTCTATCTCTACAAAACCAGGTCTTTGCTCATCCCACTCACAGAAGGTCCTTATCGGTATCTGATGCTTGAGCAATGTGCCCGGTTTAGTCCTGGTTCTTTGGCGAAGGGACCTCTTTTTACGCTCCGGAGCTAATACCCTGTCTATAGTCGCCGCAGAGATCTTAGATAATTTCTCTCTGACGCCCTCATCCAGCTCTATCTCCTTATACCTCTCCAAGATGGGAATCACCTCCTTAAAGGCTGGCTTGAGTCTCTTACCACATATAAAATCCATGATCGCCCATACCCTCTTCAAAACCCTAACTACCTGCCCATCGTAGATCCTCTCCCTTGTTCTTTTGACCTTCTTTCTACACTCCCCCACCAAAACAGTGCTATCATTGATCCTCATTCTCCGGCCCTGATTCCTTAACACAAAAGCAGCGTAACAGCGATTATACCCGGTCAGTTGTGTGTACTCTCCAAGTATGGTGCCCTTCTCCTTCTTAGTTGCCTTCTGATACCTCTTAGCCACTACTGCACTTACCGATCTTCTTTCTTTCATGGTTAGCCTCATCTATGCCTCCCGTTCTCTTTCTAGGGAGACTATTTTGAATAGATTCTTAGATGAGGCAACGATTCCTTTTCAGATAGATTTCTGATGAGTCAATTCGGATTCTTGACAATTCACCCTTAGTACTTAACCTTATTCCGTGCTGTCTGATTACGTGCCAATATTGATTATTTTGTTTCTATCGACACTTCTTGCTGCCGTACTTCTTGGTATTTCATATATTCTGGGACCAAGAAGATATGTGGGGCGAAAGCTAAGCCCCTATGAATGCGGTGTTCCCCCAACTGGCGATGCCAGGCAGAGGTTTCCGTCAAAATACTACTTAATTGCTGCACTATTCATACTGTTTGATGTAGAGTCTGTTTTTCTGTTTGCGTGGGCGGTGATCTTTAAGGAGTTGGGTGCTCTGGCCTTTGTAGAAATAATTGTCTTTTTCTTAATAATACTTGGTGGTTATTTTTATGTGTTGAAGTCGGGGGCGCTCGAATGGGAGTAAATATGAATCCATTCCTTGGGGGAGACGGCTTTATAACTACAAAAGTCAGCTCGTTCGCAAACTGGGCCAGGAAGAATAGTCTATGGCCCATGCCTTTTGGTACAGCCTGTTGTGCAATAGAGATGATGGGGGTGTTTGCTTCGCGCTTTGACCTATCAAGATTCGGTGCTGAAGTGGCCAGATTTTCTCCGCGACAGGCCGACCTGATGATAGTGTCCGGCACGATAACATATAAAATGGCTTCGATCTGCAGAAGGATCTATGAGCAGATGCCCGAACCTAAGTGGGTAATTGCAATGGGGTCATGCACATGTGGCGGTGGGCCTTTTGATAGCTATGCGGTTGTTCAGGGAATAGACGAGTTCCTTCCAGTCGATGTTTATGTGGGAGGTTGCCCGCCTAGACCAGAGGCACTGATCGATGCCGTGATGAAGATTCAGAAGAAGATAGATATCGAGGGAGCGCCACTTGTATGAGTTCAAGTTTGCCTGAAATCATAAAGTCTCTAGAGACACGATCCCCTGGAGCAGTGCTCGACACGAAGCTATTTAGGGGTGAAACCACACTTACTATAAAAAGAGAAAAAATCCTGGAAGTTTGCAGATATCTTAAATCTGATTTAGGTTTTTTATTTCTCGTGGATATAACCGCCGTGGATTATTTAGGAATAAAAACCCCTCGGTATGAAGTTATCTATCATGTTCACAGGTTTGGTTCCGATTTTGACGAGAATTTGAGGATAAGATTGAAAGTAGAAATTCCCGAGGATGATGCAACTGTTGATTCTGTGACGCCGGTATGGAGTGGTGCTGACTGGCTCGAAAGAGAGGCCTACGACATGTTCGGAATGGAATTTGTAGGCCACCCCGATCCGAGAAGAATTCTGATGCCAGAAGATTATGAGCCTTTCCCTTTGCGAAAGGACTTTGATGTTAGAAATAGAGAACCTTCAAAAAAGAGTTTTGAGCGAGCCCTTGAAGAAGGGTGATTTTAAGAGATTCTATTAAGTAATACCGGCTAATTTTCAAGTCGTTCGCCATTCAATGGAAAGAATAGAGTTATTATCCGTACCATCCGATATTGAGGGAAAATCACGAACTGAAACCCTTATGCTAAATATGGGGCCGCAGCACCCTTCCACGCATGGTGTACTCAGGGTGGTTCTAAGTCTGGATGGAGAAACAGTCGTAAAGGCTGTCCCTTACATCGGTTACCTTCATAGAGGGATAGAAAAGCTTTGTGAACACATAACATATCAGCAGTGCATCCCTTATACGGATAGGATGGATTATGTCGCAGCAATCTGTAACAACATAGGATTCATACTTACGGTTGAAAAGCTTCTTGGCATCCAGGATGAAATACCGGAGAGGGCAAAGGTTGCCGAGGTGATACTTTTCGAACTCGGGAGAATCGAATCTCACCTCATAGGGATAGGCACAAATGCAATGGACCTAGGCGCCGTGAGTGCGTTCCTATATTGCTTCAAGGAGAGAGAGAGGATTTACGATATCCTGGAGATGGTTTGTGGCGCTCGATTAACCACATCGTATCCGAGGGTAGGGGGTTTACCTGAAGATCTTCCTGAGAACTTTGAGGTTGCTGTAGGAAATTTTTTAAATATATTTCCGAAGACCTTGACTGAGGTTGATAAGCTTCTTACTAGGAACAAGATCTGGATCAAGAGAACAAAAGGGGTTGCATACATAAGTGCGGATGACGCTATTGACCTTGGACTTACGGGACCTGCACTCAGAGGGAGTGGAGTTCCGTATGACGTAAGAAAGGCGGTACCTTACCTTGGATATGAGAACTACGATTTTGAAATCCCTGTTGCGACTGATGGGGATGCATTCTCTCGGTATCTATGTAGATTAGAAGAAATGCATCAGAGTCTTAAGATAATTGAACAGGCGATAAACAATCTGCCCGACGGACCCTTCATTGCCGACTTGCCTGAAATTGTCCTCCCTCCAAAGGATCTTGTATATTCAAGAATGGAATCACTTATAAGGCATTTTGTAATCGTCTATGAAGGATTTAAGACACCGCCTGGTGAGGTTTATCATTCCGTAGAAAATCCGAAGGGTGAGCTGGGGTATTATATCGTCAGCAACGGTTCCGGTAAACCTTATAGGATGCGTGTAAGGGGACCTTCTTTCGTTAATTTGCAGGCCCTGCCTAAAATGGTTGAGGGTAGTCTATTGGCCGATGTTGTCGCGGCCATCGGCAGCATTGATATCGTCTTGGGTGAAGTTGATAGATAGGGGGCAGTCGTTGAGTATGTGCTTATGGTGAAGACCAACATGTCATAGCAATTTGTTGCCAATTGCCATTATGTACATGGACACAAAAACTCTGGTTTAATTTGTCTTTCCCTTCAAAAATGACGTGGAGTGCGATATCTTTTGCCCTTGACTCGTTAGCCTGGTCAGCTTCGATCCAGACGTCAATCGGGGACTGCCATTTTGCTGAGATGACTCCGGGTGTTTCACTCGGGAGCGACTGAGCAAAATTTATCTGATTATATGTAACAGTGAATCCTTCCAAGGGTTGACCATAGCCCGATTGGCTGTATACGAAAATTAACGTGGATAAGGCAATGGTGCCTAAGGATTGTAATCTAATTCACGCTTCCTTCCATTGTTCATGCAATTTAATTACCCGCCAGAAGGGGGGACTTTTGTTATTTCTGCCTCTTTTGGCACTTTAAATATGAACAAAGAGTCTGGTATCCCATTGTTAATTTGGATGTCGTTTAGTTTAACCGTCGTCAGGTTGCCAAATGGATCGTAGAGATATATTGTGTTTACGAGCATGGAATCCTTATCTACGGCAACGGTAACAATGCTGTACTCTTCACTATTTTCTTTCGGTAAAAGATCAATAAAATAGGCATTATTATTCTCTTTCGCGGGGCTATTCTTAGAAAATCGGGCATCGAAAAGATTTTTTAAATTCCCCAGTCCCGAAATCAAAGTAGTTGTAGTCGGCGTGTCAATAACCTCACTTAGAGGAGATTCTATAACCTGTTTTTCTTCTTCGTTATAAAACCAAATTGTAATCCCGTCAGATACGATTTCATCCTTCGTTGGCCTCGAATAGTTCCACCTCATTTTCCCCGGTTTTTTAAACCACACGTCGCCTTGTGCTCTCTGCACCTTGTTCAGTGCTTTTACGGTAGCTTCCTGGGTAAATTTTGAACTAAAGTCGTTTATCTTTTCATATTTCTCCTGAATCTGATTCAATACTGTATCAAGATTTTCATTTTCTTTCGCCAGTAGTTGCGAACGCGATAAAATCGAAGCTAAGAAAAGAACAACAATGAAGATTCTCAATTAATTTGCCTCTCTTTGACCTGATCTATATCTATGAATACCTCTCGGGGCTTTCCTGCCGATTCCTGTGGACCTATTACTCCCTCTTTCTCCATGATCTCAACGATTCGGGCAGCTCTATTATAACCAATTTTGAGTTTTCTCTGTAGCATTGAAATCGAGGCCTGACGAGTTTCCGCGATGATTCTTAGAGCTTCAAGATATAGTTCGTCTTTCTCATCTTCGATTTCCGGTTGAGTATCGGATTCTTCTATTTTTGTGATTTCCTGATTATACTCGGGCTTGGCCTGAGATTTCAGAAACTCTGTGATACTTTCTCTCTCTTCATCGGATATCAACGCACCCTGAATCCTGAGCAACTTAGATGTTCCAGGCTGAAGGAATAGCATGTCCCCTTTTCCTAGGAGCTGTTCGGCTCCAGTGCTGTCCAATATTATTCTTGAATCTACCCTTGACGACACCAGAAAAGAAATTCTGGCCGGGAAATTTGCCTTTATAAGTCCGGCTACTATATCGACTGAGGGTCTTTGCGTCGCAACTATAAGATGGATGCCTGCAGCTCTAGCCATCTGCGAGAGCCTGGTTATAGATTCTCTTATCTCGGATGGTGCAATCATCATTAGATCTGCGAGTTCATCTATAATAATAACTATGTATGGGAGTGAATTTTGATCATCTTCCCTGGAATCAGACCTCATAATATAACTATTATAGCTTTCTATGTCTCTCGCACCTACTTCGGACATCAATTTATACCTCAGTTCCATCTCCTTTACTGCCCACCTTAACGCAGCCGCAGCCTCCTTCGGGTTTGTCACGACTGGATGTAAGAGGTGGGGTATATCTTCATAGATAGATAGTTCAAGCATCTTTGGATCAATCATAACAAATTTCAGTTCATAGGGAGTAGCCTTGAAAAGCATACTGGCTAGAACGGTATGCAGAAAAACACTCTTACCCGACCCGGTGGTTCCCGCTATCATAAGGTGAGGAGCTCTGCGCAAATCCATGTAGTATGGAATTCCAGATATATCTTTACCCAAAGCGAGTGTAAGCAAAGATTTACTGTTCATAAATTCGGATGACTCTAATAATTCCCTTAGAACAACTGTCTCTCTCTGGGCATTCGGCACCTCAATACCAATCACGTCCCTGCCTGGAATCGGTGCGATGATTCTTATGCTAAGTGCGCTCAGCCCCATTGCTAAGTCGCTTGAGAGCGATGAGATTTTATTTATCTTGATTCCCGGAGAGGGCTTATATTCAAACATCGTGATTACAGGGCCGGGCCTTATCTCAGTTACCTTCCCAGACACTCCGAAATCGGAGAGTTTTTCCTCTATCAGCTTCGCATTCGTGTATACTGCCTCCTTGTCTATAACGATGTTCCCCTTTATCTTCGGATCCAGTAGATCGATATGTGGAAGCTTGAAGTTCTCCCTCTCTTGGACTAACTGCTCTGAATTAATATCAGGCGTTCTTGAAGGTGTCTCAATCACGATTTGAGGAAGGTTGTCGGTATTATCTGCAATATTTTTAATATCATACGTCTTGTTTGCCGCATTAACTTTTAGGTTCATAATCTTATTATCAACTCGGCTAAGGGTTTCCTGCTTTTTAAACAAGCTCGACAACCTTTCGACTGCCGATTCGGTAGCGATGCGTAAAAGGTGTAAAGAGTATGCGGTTGCATCCATAAGCCTCTTAAGGGTTTTCCCACTCCAGTCTAAAATTTGAGACAGGCTTAGATTCGATAAAATAATTAAACTCAGAATGATAAGAATAGTTACAATCATATATGAACCTATTGTTCCGGCGATTTTGCCCTTAAGAGTGGATGAAATTATGTTTCCTACCCAACCACCGGCTGGACTGTATCCGAGGAGATAGCGGCTTCCAAAAATCAATCCCAAGATGGCGGTAGTTGAAAACAAGAAAATAAATGCTGCTATTGATTTTCTATAGAGATTGGCTCCCGGTTTGTTAACAAATACCAAAATTGCTGTATAAAACATTACCACCGGGATCACAAAAGAGGCTATTCCAAACGCGCTACCAAGTATATCTGAGATTAACACTCCGGTAGTGCCCATAGCTCCCTTAACGTCGAAGCCGGATTTGGTACTGTAAAACATTAGGCTCAAGGAAGAAAACAGACCGACCGTGAATAACAAAGCGGCGATAATTTCTCTTTTAATGAAATCTGATTTCTCTTTCGAGGTACTTTTAGCTTTCGCCATGTTTCGCTAAATTTTAATAATGAAGAAAAGTTATTTCCACAAATTTAATAATTTACTTCATATTATAAATTAATGAAAAATAGCCCACGAAAAATTAATTGTCAAATGGATAGGGCTACTCTGTGAACATTCAATCAGTAATTTTTGAGTAAGGGCTCCGCCGCCTTAAGAGCAAGATTCCATGACTGAAGTGGGAATACTCCTAGGAGTAAGGTTACAATTGTCAGTATGGTAAGGGCTAGGGCTGAGAAGGGCTTAAGTGAAGGGAATTCGATTTTTTCCTCTCTCATATAAGCATATACTAGTACCCGTAAGTAGTAATAAGCCGATATAACGCTGTTCATTATTCCAATGATAGCTAGCCAATAGAAGTTGGCCTTTATTGCCGAAAGAAACACCCTGTATTTTGCAAAAAAGCCAATAGTTGGAGGAACACCGGCGAGTGAGAACATGAAGATGCCGAATGCGATGGCGATAAGTGGTTTTCTCTGCCAGAGGCCAGAGATATCCTCAAATGTTTCACATTCTTTTCCATCCTTAGATAGATAGGCTAAGACTCCAAAAGCCCCAAGATTCATAAAAGAATAGGCGAAGAGATAGTATAGCACGCTACCGAGACCCGTACCTTTGCCTCCGAGATTCGCTACTACTCCGATCAGCGCATATCCTGCATGGGCGATGCTGGAGTAGGCCAGCATTCTCTTTATACTATTCTGTGCGATCGCAGCGAGGTTGCCGATAGTCATGGTAAAGACTGACACAATCCATAAAACATGTGTCCAATCACCTTCAATCTGATAATTAACTACAAAAAGTATTCTCAGGAGAAAGGCAAAGGCCGCTGCTTTGACTGCTACTGACATAAAACCCGTTACAGTCATAGGAGCCCCTTCATAGATGTCTGGCACCCATTGATGCAGGGGAAAAGCGCCGATTTTGAAGATGATACCTGCGAGGATCAACGCCGATCCTACTAGATATAGAGGGTTTCTTATATCAAATCTCAGAGCAATCAAATCGAGGAAAATTGTCCCGGAGGCCCCATATAGCAAAGCTATTCCATAAAGGAGTATGGCGGACGAGAACCCTCCCAGGACTAGATACTTCATTCCCGCCTCTGACGAAAGTACGGATCTTCGATTGAAGCCCGATAGTATATAGACGGAGATCGACATGATTTCGAAACCAAGAAAAAGGGACATGAATTCCTTTGCGGAGCTGAGGATCATCATTCCCGAGGTTGAGAATAGAACCAGTGAATAGAATTCATTTGGCCTCAAACCCATATTACTTATATATTCCCGGGAAAGGGTAATGGCGATGAAGCAACTTATGAGGAAAATAATGTTGAAGTATCCGGAAAATACGTCGATCGAAAGCGCTCCCGAAAAGGCTAGCGATGAATTATCTATTCGGTTAAGGTTAAGAATAAATGCAATTACGATGCCGATAAGTACTATCCAGAAAAGCTCTTTTTTTCTATCCCGTGCAACCAAAGGGTCAATCACTATAAGTATCATTCCTGTAATTATTAGTGTAATCTCTGGGCCAATTAGTAGTGTACTCTTAATAATTTCACTCAAGTCCATTTGTTATCTCCAGTTGGAGGTTTGATTGCTAGGATATAAGCTGAGTAGGTTAGTATTGTTGAGTGAGGTGCGTATGTCAAGTATTTTATCGGCCGGAATTACGTGTGCTGAAAGAGCTTAAAATCTTGTCTGAGTTTATCAAAACATCCCACCGTTGATATGAAGGACCTCGCCCGTTATGTATTCAGATTCTATTAAAAAAATTACTCCCATTGCTATGTCCTCCGGAGAACCATTTCTCTTCAAAGCGGTGTTTTCCACAGCCTGCTTTTTTTCCTCTTCGCTGAAGTTATCAGGGTACAGTACCGGACCCGGGGCAATGGCATTAACGTGTATATCTGGAGCAAGTGCGCTGGCCAATGTTCTTGTGAGCATTACGAGTCCTGCCTTCGAAACCAGATATGGAATGTAGTGTTCTGTTTCTTTGGATATAACTAATGAGTCCACGATGTTTATTATCTTTCCTGAGCCCTTGTCTGACATAATCTTGACCACCTTTTGAGAGCATATAAAAGGACCCTTTAAATTCGTATCCATGAACAAATCCCAATCGTCCTCGGAGATATCAAGAAGTTGTGTCTTAAAAAAAATTGCGGCGTTATTGACTAAGATGTCTATTGTTTTAAAATGGGCTATGGTCGATTCGACCAAATTCTCCACTTCATCTGAATTGGAGACATCTGCCTTGACGGCGATGGCGCTTCTACGATTAATCCGATTTAAGTCGTTTAAGAGTTCCGTCGCATATTTTTCCGACTTGTTATAATTGATTACAATCTTTGCTCCTCGCTCTGCTAAAAGGAGGCAAATAGTCCGCCCGACCCGTCTAGCGCCTCCGGTTACGATTATTACCTTATCCTTGATATTCATAAAAAGTGTGGTCTAGAGAGAAGGCAATTAATATGGTAATTGATGTAATTATTTATGAAAAAAACTAGTCTTAATTCAACGACAATTTGATCTTATCTATTGCTTCCTTAGCAAATGTATAATCGGGACAATGTTCCAGTGATTTACTGAGTTCTTCCAGGGCTTTGTTAATCATCCCTTTTGATAGGTAAATCCTTCCTAAGTTAAAGTGGGGATAATGTCTCGGCTCGTATCTCTTTGCGAGTATTGCCTTTTCCAACCATGGTATTGCTTCATCGTATTCGCCTAGCTCGATTAGATATGCCCCAATATCGTTGTATGGGTTCCCAAAGTCCGGGTCAATTTCGATTGCCTTTTTACATTGAGCTATTGCCTCATCGAGTTTTCCTTGAAAGCTGCAGGTCCAACCAAGGAATGTGTACGCTTCTGCTGTGGGGTAAACATCAATTGATTTTCTGTAGTATTCTTCTGCCGAGTCGAAATCATTTACCATTTGGAATTCATAAGCTTTTTGAAAAAGCTTTATAGCTAGAGTTAAATAGTTTTTCTCTGACATTTATGAATCCAGGTATATATTGATATTTCTCATTTTATCACCCGCTAATTATTTAGTCAAAGGAATCCTCGAGAGGAAATATCAATAGATCGGAGAGGTAGTTAAGTCACACTCCGATTGTTCATAATCAACCATTTCTTTTATGGTTGAATTATCACTGCAGAGGGGGCATTTCGGGTCTCTATTTACGTTTAGTTCAAGGATGTTCATGTTTAATGTGTTGAATATAAGTAATCTCCCTGAAAGGGTACGTCCAATTTGAAGGATTTCTTTCAGGGTTTCCAAAGCCTGTATCGTGCCAATCATTCCAGCGACCGCTCCGAGTACCCCTTCTTCTTGGCAGGTTGGTATCATGCCCGCTGGTGGAATTTCGGGGTAGAGGCAGCGATAGCAGGGACCACCGGATTGCGGCTTAAATACTGATACCTGACCTTCAAAGCGGAGTATAGCTCCTGAAACTAGGGTCTTTTTCTCAAAGTAGCACGCATCGTTTACAAGGTAACGCGTCGGAAAATTATCGGAACCGTCCACAATGATGTCGTATCCCTTAATTATCTCCCTTATGTTATTTTTTTTGATCGACTCCTCGTAGACGATTACGTTCACATCAGGATTGAGTTTTTGTAATTTTTCCCGTGCAGACACTGTCTTCGGTCTTCCTATATCATCTGTATAGTGAAGAACCTGTCTCTGGAGGTTGGTTATATCTACCTGATCGGAGTCGGCAATCCCAATCGTACCGACACCCGCCGCGGCAAGGTATAGTGCGATTGGAGAACCCAGACCTCCAGCACCGATGCAAAATATCTTGGATCTTAGAAGTCTTTCCTGACCTAAGCCGCCAATTTCAGGAAGTAATATGTTCCTGCTATATCTATATATCTGGTCCTCAGTCAGTTCAAATTGAAACTCGTCATTTTTCATCGATCAAATCAATTCCTTTTTCTTTGAAGTTTAAAATAGAATCATCGAGTAACCAGGCCCGTCCGTCATTGTATTTGCCGTTCTTAATTGATAGTATGATATAGATCCACTCTGGCCATGCGCGGGACCTATCAAACTCGGATGGTACTGATGGATGATCCGGATGCGAGTGATATATGCCCAGGATTTCAAGCCTCTTCTTTCGTGCCCAGTCGTCTGCTTCATAGAAAGACGTGGGATCTAATTCGTAACGATCATGTGCTCTTTCTTCGCTTAAATTTCTGCACTGTTTGCAGTCTGTAATCTCACCATCTTTGCCAATTAAGACTCCACACACCTCGTTTGGATATCCCGACTCAGCGTGTCTTATTAATTCTAGATATGCAGATTTTAAGATCCTTACCACCATATACCTCCGCTGAGGTATCTGTAACCGCTGTCGGGCAGTACCGTGACCAGAACCCCCTCATCCAATCTCTTCGCATACTCCAGCGTAGCATGAATGACCGCACCTCCCGAATGTCCGACAAATATCCCCTCGGTTTTGAGAAGTTCTTTCATGACCCTGTACGAATCTTCCGTTGGTATGTACAGTCGTTCGTCAGGAAAGATTGGATCAAATATCCCGGGGACTATTGATGTTGCCATGTGCTTCAAACCTTCCAGTCCATGAAGGGATTCAGCGGGTTCAATCGATATAACCTTTATATTGGGGTTATATTCTCTTAATCTTTTGCCTGTACCCATTAGTGTACCGCTGGTTCCGACCCCCGCGAGGAAGTGTGTGATTCTTCCGCGTGTTTGTTGCAAGATTTCTGGTCCTGTAGATTCATAGTGGGAAATCGGATTTAAGGGGTTATTGTACTGATCGGGCATGAAATATTTATCCGGGTTTTCGGCTCTCAATTTCTGAGCTAGCTTAATTGCACCATCTGAGCCCTCAAGGGGACTGGAATAGATAATTCTAGACCCAAATGCCTCTAGCGTTTTCTTTCTCTCTATATTTATATTTTCAGGCGTTACTAGCTCAACCCTGTAGCCAAGTGCTGCTCCAAGCATTGCATAAGCAATAGCTGTGTTTCCAGACGATGAGTCCATAATGACTTTGTCTTTGGTTAATTTGCCAGAGCGGACCCCTTCGAGAATCATCCAAAGTGCAGGGCGATCTTTTACGGAGCCTCCCGGGTTAAACCATTCGGCCTTTGCGTAAATCTCAACGTCCGGATTTAGATCCTGTGTTATTTTACCGAGCCTTATGAGTGGCGTGTTCCCAATCAGATCTATTACAGAGTCTGCTCTTCTTATCCCAAGAGTGGATTGAATTGCTTTTGTTAATGGGGAATCCATTAGCGGCGCTCAATTAAGATCATGTAGAAATCACCTTTCTGACGAATTTCCAGGATTCTATGCCCCTCTTCCTTTACACTTCGTGGGACATTGGTTAAGGGTTCTCCGTCTCTCAGGATCACTTCTAAAATCTGTCCGGAGCGTAAGGTATCGAGTTTTAGTTTTGTTTTTACAAATGTCATGGGACAAATTTCTTTAGTTATATCAATTGTTTGATCTGCAAGTTTTGTGCTCATCTCTTGTAAGATCAGATAAAATAAAAGTATTTATGTCTGTTAGGTTACCACAAAAAAGGGAAGAGACAAATAGCTATATGTTAACAAAATTACAATGATAAGGTGGGGTTGAGGTGCGGTGTTAATCGGATTCAATCATATGAAATTCTTAATGTCTTTCTTAACTATTTCCGTGTTCCAACCAAGATATGATGGATTCAAAAATAAGCTTTCCGTCTCTCCCCCCTAGAACTTCCTCACAGCATCTTTCAGGGTGTGGCATCATCCCTAGAATATTACCTTGTGGACTTAATATTCCAGCGATGTTTTCAAGAGATCCATTTGGGTTTGATTCCGAGTTTACCAGTCCGTCTTGATCACAATATTTAAAGGCAATTAGGGAATTTTCCTTCAGGTATTTGATATCATCGTGATCAGCGTAATAGTTGCCCTCGGCATGCGCTATAGGTATTTTTAGTACATCTCCTTTGTCAAAGATATGAGTGAACGGGCTTGTGTTGTTTTCAATACGAATGTCAACCCATTTGCATATAAACTTTGTCGAGGAATTCTTAATAAACGCACCGGGAAGTAGCCTTGCCTCGACTAGAATTTGAAACCCATTGCAAATTCCTATTATAAGTTTTCCCATTTTAGCGAAATTCTTTACCTCCTTCATTATATTAGAGAACCTCGCTATGGCGCCCGTTCTTAAGTAGTCTCCGTATGAAAACCCGCCAGGCAATATTAAACAATCTAAACCGTCCAAAGATTTACTATCGTGCCAGACATATTCACATCTTTGATCAAATACGTGCTTTATCGCATGATAGCAGTCATGATCGCAGTTTGAGCCTGGGAAGACGATAATTCCAAAGTTTGCCATTAACTACTCAGTGCCATTTTATATAAGAGTCAATATTTGCTTAACCGAAATTCTCAGATCGAGAAGATGAAATCAGGGAGTCTCAATTACTGTTTCTCGGTAACCTTAATTCCTCCTTAGAGGCTTTCATTCTGAATAATCACTTAATGCTGATAATGAAATCTTCAATCACCGGATTTGCCAGAAGTTTGTTACACATTTCCTCAACTAGTGCTTTAACGTTTTCTCTGTCGGTGTCTTTTACCGTCAGTTCGATCAGCTTTCCGACTCTGGTTTCTTTCACTTGATTATAACCCAGGTTATGAAGGGCTGACAGCACGGTTTTACCTTGCGGATCCAACACCACAGATTTTAGCTTTACTTCGACTTTGACTTTAAAATCCTTCATTTTCTTGCCGTTGGTTCTGCCACGAGGGTTTATTGTTTAACCTCTTGTCATTAACGATTCAATGATTCTTTCCAGATCATCAAGGGAATAGTATTCGATTTCGATTTTGCCCTTACCATTCCTGTCAATGATTTTGATCTGAGTCCCCAATACTCTCTTCAGTCGTTCTGTGACATTGCTAATAAAGGGGTCAACGTATTTTTGCTTTTTATCAGATTCCCTCTCTTTGATTGAACCTTGTACAAGTTTTTCTGTCTGCCTCACCGAGAGTTTATTTCGTTTTATTAGCTCAAGAATCTCTAGTGCCTTGCTATGTGATTCGATGCTCAGGATTGCCCTCGCGTGTCCTGCACTGATTTCCCTGTTTCTTATTGCCTGTTTTACCCGCTCAGGGAGCTTTAGGAGTCTAATTTGATTTGTTATTGTAGATCTATCCTTTCCTATTCTTTTTGAGATCTCATCGTGGGTTAATCCAAAATCTCCAATGAGTTGCTCGTACGCAATTGCCTCCTCTATCGGGTTTAAATCTTCTCTCTGAAGATTCTCAATCAACGCTAGTTCCAGTATCTCGCTATCGGAAGCATCCTTAAGGATGATTGGTATCCTTTTTAGGCCAGCTCTTTGAGCTGCTCTCCAGCGTCGTTCGCCTGCAATGATTTCATAGCTATTCCCAATCTTTCTTCCTACTAGAGGCTGTAACATTCCCTTTTCTTTGATTGATGATGCAAGCTCATCGATACCATCTTCGTCAAATTCTTTTCTCGGCTGGTAGGAGTTTGGTTTAATTTGATCGATATCGGCTAGAACATATCCTTTTGCCCCCTCGTCGATTGGGATGAGTGAATCGAGTCCTCTACCCAAAGTGACTTTCTTCAACCTTTTCACCTCCATGCCTTGCTATGATCTCTTGGGCGAGGTACATATAGCTCTCGGCTCCGACGGATTTGCTATCATACAACAGAACTGGCTTTCCGTGGCTCGGTGCTTCCGCAAGCCTAACGTTCCTAGGAATTCTTGTCTGGAACACCAGATCTTTGAAGTAATCAATCACTTCATTTGCAACTACATGACATATTTTGTTTCTTGGATCGAACATTGTTAAAAGATAACCTTCGATTTCAAGATTCGGGTTTAGTCTCTGATTGATTAGTGAAATTGTTCTCTTAAGCTGTCCAAGTCCTTCCATAGCATAGTACTCGCACTGAACCGGTATGATAACAGAATTCGCAGCGGTAAGGGCATTTACTGTTAGTAAACTAAGTGATGGCGGACTGTCAATAAATATGTAGTCGTATTCATTTACTATCGGTTCAATAACGTCTTTCAGTCTCCATTCGCGTCTTTCAACGTATATTAGCTCTATCTCTGCTCCCGTAAGTGAAGAATTTGACGGTGCGACACTAAGGTAGCCTTTTAGGATCTCAGGTTCCAATTCCACTATTGTTTCTTTAATACTAACCTCACCAAGTAAGGCATTATAGATGCTTTTCTCAACCTTCTCCTTGTCGATACCGACACCACTTGTAGCATTACCCTGCGGGTCGAAATCAATAAATATGGATTTCTTATGGGCAGCGGCAAGACAGGCTGAAAGATTTACAACGGTAGTTGTCTTCCCGACGCCACCCTTTTGATTTGCGACACATATTATTTTCCCCATATTGACGGTTTCCGTATGATCTAAAAAGCCTGGTTGAAACTGTTATATAAAATTTCGGCAGTTGATCAATTCAAAATTAAGAATGCAGTATTTCGATGTAAATCCGATATCGCACTCATTCTTGAAAATAACGCTGTGTCTGAACCTTCCGAAAAAATATGACTATGATCAGGCAAATTAAATTTATTTTTAATATCATATTATCCATTCCTATCTTATTCTGCAATACTCGAACTGTGATGAATGTGATTATATAAATGCTTTTTAATAGTTAGCGCATCGCTGTTGACGGAATTCGCGGCACCTCCCTCGCCGACATAGAAATTATAGTAGTAGAAAAAATCATTTATATCTATTTTGTGGGATTCTTGAAATTAGTCTCTTTGTTGCTTTGATCATAAATTCAGGCCCGTTTCGATAATATCTGTAATAACTTTAGGCTGTTACAGTATGCTAGATATAGAAGTTAATTTAATTTAACCGGGAGCACGACCGTAGCGTTACTTAATATGAATCTGCAATCCTCTAACCGCGAGATTCAAAAGAAACCTATTGTCATAATTGCGACTATATCGTCGACGCTAGAGTCTGTGAATGGGGAACAGTATTAAACGCGTTGATCTGCCTTTTATTGGATGAAATATTAGTGTATCTTTTGTCCACGCTTTTCATCTCAGATTTAAGTGAATTTAATGGGATTCGAGAAAAAGTATCAGCGTATTTCTTCACTAAAATGGTAAAGAATTGAATACGAGTCACTTACTGATCAGTATGGAGGATTGATTACGATAAATCTGAAAAATCTTGTTATCAATTCAGATAATATCGAAAATAAAAATTTAATTCTTTTTTTTTCAAATCCGCATCCTCTTTTTTGAATTTAGCTGTTATTTCAAAATAGTAGGGATAGAAATAAGCGAATCACTGGTTTATATGCTGAAAGGGATTTCGATAACACTCCTTGTGTTCAATTTTATATTTTCTGGACAGGCATATTCGGCTTCTGGATTTATGGATTCATATATGAATTCAACTACCTCTGGTGCTAAAGAGATCGCTGAAGCGGGGGATTTAAAAGATGAAGAGGAGGTCCAATCAATAAATGAAGATGGGGTAGCAGCACATGATGATATCAAAAAACTGGGCGTCAAAGATTTTCTTCGCGACACCGCCATATCCTACGGATTAATGTGGGCAATGCGTTTCTTCTACGTCAGGAACAAGGACGAGAGAATCTTCAGTGCATCAGCCTCAGGCTGGTGGGACCACATAACTGACCCTCCTGCGGTAGATGACGGAGATGGGTTTCAAACAAATTATGTCACTCATCCACTTGTGGGTGCAATCCAATATCTCTATTATCGGGGAATGGGGTGGGGTTATTGGGGAGCTTTTTTGGGGGCATTCGTTCAAAGCACGCTTTTCGAATATACGGTTGAAGGAACGGTAGAAAACCCCTCGCTCCCTGACTTAATTTCCACACCTGTGATTGGAGCACCCTTTGGATTTCTGGCCGAAACAATATCCGATTGGCTTATAACACGGGACAGCAGGGCGGCTAAATTCGCCGCACACGTCGTCAACCCGATGAGGAATTTTATCCACGACAGAAAGTTGGTAATGTTGAATCCCATTACTGGCAGCTTTGAGTTCAGTGGTACATTTACGATGACACCCAGCAAAGATAAGGCCGTTGACCTGTCGTATCCCTATTTTTTTGAATCTCCTTTTCTATTGGGACGATTCATGGGGCTGATAGAGGCCGTTACCACGAAAGAGGTCTTGGGAGGAGGAGAATTTATCTTTTATAACGTTAGAGCCGATTTTCCTTCTTCGAGTGGCCTCTGGGGCTTGTACGTAAAGATCTCTCAGGCGGGTATAGATAATATAACTGTCGAGGGTGACAAGAAGAGTAACGGATTCGAATTTGCAAATATTCTGGCGGGTGGAAAATTCCTAATGTATAAGACTCGTAATTCGGTCTTGTCTGGGGGAATGGATATGATTTTACCCACAGCATACAAGGATAATATACAGAGGCTCCAAACGGTTACGCTTTATAGGAGGGACTTTCCTCTCTATCTTCAAAGTGCGTTTACCATTTCACCATATATTGCTGCTGCTTCATGGAAGAAGGGCTTCAGTGTCCAAGCAAATCTGGGACTTGATCTCATAACAAATGCAAGCAACCTGGAAGGAGAGGATGTCGAATTTAGGATTAAATATGGTGCTGCAGCCGGTTTGAATTTTAAGGTTCCGACCTCTCCTGTATTGTTTGTTGAGTTTGATGGTTATACTATGCCAACCGCTACCAGTACGAAAAAGACGGATACCTTTATTACTTCTGGTGTAAGGTTTGGAAAAAAATTCAGTCCGGGAATAGGAGTACAATTTCCAGTGTCGGGTTCGACTTCCGATATAGCCGATGCGAGTTTTATTGCCGATATTCAATTGAGGTTTTGATCTAGCGAGGTGTAACTGGTTCAGCGTGGGTGGATGTGGGGCTGATTGGGTTCAATGGTTCCTACCCGTTACACTAAATAATATTTAAGGCTCTAGATAAGATTAGAGCATGTTTTTTCTTAAAATATTCAACAGAATTTTGTAAATATCTTTCTCTCTATTATTAAACCTGAACTCAGACTCCTTCAAATGGAGATTAAAATTCTTTTTACTG
>JBAUII010000007.1:0-9361 GCA_049682815.1 Thermodesulfobacteriota bacterium
GCTTTTGAGGAAATTTTATATTTTATGGGTAATAAATTTCTTAGATTAAGATGTTTTGAGGCATCAAGAATTTCAATGCCTACGATTCTATTATTTTTCCCAATGTCTAAAACGATATTATCTGCAAGTCGCTGATTGATTAAATTCTGCTTGCGATCATCGAGACGAAAGTAAAGTAAGTCTTTTTTCTCGTCATAAAGTATTTGCATTGTTTGACTCCCAGTCACCGAAAAAGACATAGACCGTTACGGTTATGATAACATCAGCTTCTACGGTGTAAAATACCTCAACTCTTTTTTTATTGTAGTGTTTATCGAAACGTTTCTTCTTAAAATGATAAACTTTGGCTCTTCCTAGGCGACCATACTTTGCGGGAATGGAAAAACCTGTCCTGATCACATCTTTAATTTCCCTTTCGTTCGTGCCTCGCTCATGAGCTCGTTTTAGAGTATGAGAATCAATTTGGATTTTCATTTCGGCATTTCATTCTCATCAATAATCAAATTAAGAGTCGCCTTAACTTTCGATAGCTTTACTAATTTAGAATATTCTATCAAAAATTAACTAAGTGCAAGATATATCAAGATACTATAAGATTCCGAACCAAGCATGTCCTGAATTTATTTCAGGATTCAGAATAACGGAAAGAGATGAGTTGGGCTTGTAAAAAGCTTAGTATTCGTGGAATCCATGTATGTTGAACTAGAAAAACATGACCTAATATTCGCTCCATGAAAGGAATCTTTCAAGATGGATCTAAGCCTTATTAAGGGGGTATTCAACTTTTTAACTCAAGCAACTACTTTGTTTAGAGCGTCGATAACTTTCTTAATTTTCTGTCGTACTTTTCTATAGTCTATCTTCTCCCATTCCTCGAGTAGTGGAATATACTTATCACTTCCGGTTGCTTCCACTTTCTCCAATAAAAGCCAGATCAGTTCTCTATTTTTGTCTTTTAGGTACGACATGTCGAAAGGTCCACTTCCCGAAGCCAATATTTCATCAAGCCCCCTGATTAATTCCTCGGCATAAATGTCTTTCTCGATTTCCCATCCCTTCGGTGTATACACGAGGAGCGGTAATCGATTGTCATACTCGATGTCGAGATATCCATTAAGAATGACCCAATCAATGCGTGCCAAGATCTCATCAGTTGAATGTGTCTTGTAATACCCATAAACAGGACTCTTATCGAGGCCTAGCTCTATAACCTTCTTTTCTCGTGAACCCTTTAAAACTTTTGCTAAAAGTGTTCGGCCACCTCTCATTATAAGGTCATCTGCCCCTCTCAAAATGGACTTGATTTCGTCTATTGGTAAGTTCTTTATACCTTTCGGGTCAAGATGATATTTAAATCTAGTTTTCTTTCTACCCATCTTTTTAGTATTATGGTTGCTAACCAAGAATATTTCTATATAATCTATTTGTAATATTCAAGATTCATGACCATAGGCGGATCGAATGAAGGAAACATACACGGCAGTCATAAAGCAGGAGAATCATTGGTGGATTGGATGGGTTGAAGAGGTTCCGGGTGTCAATTGCCAGGAGCGTACGAAGGAAGAATTGCTTGAGACGCTGAAAGTGACCCTTCGAGAAGCGTTGGAGTTAAATCGTCGCGATGCGTTGGAAGCTGCTGGCGAAGGATTTGAAGAGACTCCAATTGCGTTATGAAGCGAAATGAGCTTCTTCGCCATCTTCGAAGAAACGGTTGTGAGTTGTTGAGGGAAGGTGGTCGGCATTCGTGGTGGCACAATCCCCGTCAAAACAAGCGATCGGCAATCCCTCGGCATAGTGAGATCAATGACAAACTGGCTCGTAAGATCTGCAAGGATCTTGGAGTTCCCAGAATCGAGTAATACCTAACGATATTACGAAACTAACTTGATGAACCGGATAAAACAACTTTTGGCTGATGTCATTTTAAATTCGTTTGACGTTTGTATTTCAGTTTGGAGAGATATAACCTATTTTCGGTCCTGAGAAATTAAACTCTTTAGATGGTTTTGGGGTTTGTTTCAGGATCTCACATTCAAAACCTGTTGCATCGACTTTTTCTTCCCTAGATATTATCTTTTGTGGATCTAACAACAGTTATATAATACTAATTCCAGATTCAAGGAGGTGAAATACGTGAGCAGTGTGAAAGTTCTACCGGCTAAAACGAAAATTGGCTGGATAGGGACAGGCGTGATGGGGAGTTCCATGTGCCAGCATATCATTGATAAAGGTTATAAGGCATTTGTGTACAGTCGCACTAAAAAGAAGGCTAAAAACTTAATTGATTCGGGAGCAACCTGGGTGAATTCACCTGACGCTGTGGCTCAAAACTCCGATGTTGTTTTTACGATGGTAGGATTTCCCCGGGATGTTAGAGATGTGTATTTTGGCGGCGAGGGAGTGCTCAAGGGTGTAAAGCCTGGGAGTATTATGGTGGATATGACAACGACCGAACCCTCGCTTTCAAAAGAGATTTACAAGGAGGCTAATCTCAAGAAGGCGACTTCAATAGATGCACCTGTTTCTGGCGGTGATATTGGTGCGAAGGAAGGGACACTTTCGATTATGGTCGGTGGAGATAGGGATGCCGTCGAGAGCGTTATGCCTCTTTTCGGGCTTATGGGTAAAAATATTGTCTATCAGGGAGCGGCGGGTTCTGGTCAGCATGCCAAGATGTGTAACCAGATTATGGTTTCGGGACTAATGATTGGTATGTGTGAGACGCTGCTTTATGGTTACAAGGCAGGGCTCGACCTTGAAACGATGCTTAAGTCAGTTAGCAGTGGTGCGGCAGCTTGCTGGATGCTGGATAATCTTGCCCCGAGGATTCTAAAGCGAGATTTCAGGCCCGGGTTTTTTGTAGAGCATTTTATCAAGGATATGGGAATTGCCCTCCAAGAAGCCGAGCGAATGAATCTAAGTCTTCCAGGTTTGGCTCTTGTACGTCAGCTTTACGTCGCGGTTGAAGCACAGGGACACGGAAGAAAGGGGACACAGGCCCTGATGCTCGCTTTGGAAAAAATTTCCAATGTTACGGGTTGAGATGAGCCAGCTATACAAAAAGACATGTCTGATAGGAATTTAGTCTTTTTCCTTTCTTTGGATTCATCTGTTTCCTCGGCTCAGGATAGCATTATTATATTCATTGAACTCTAGTATTTTAATTTATAGTGCAATACGCTGCTTTTGGGTGTGAAAAAAAAGCTTCTCAGGTGTGGCCGGTACGTCAGTACAATTCGTGCGACAAGCCTTCTCCAACTCAATGTAGAGGGATAAAAGGGCTCGTCAGATCCTTCTCTTAGACCCTGAGATAGACCCCTTTAGCGCGGTTTGATAATCTTAACCATCCTCATCAAGACGAAAAAGGGTATTAGTAGGTAAAGGGGGACTGATAAGGGAGCGCCCGCAGAAGCAAGCGAGCACCCTCCTCCACTTGTTGATGATTTCTCTCCACACAACGTGCCATTTATATCGCACTGGGGACTAATTCCTCTGTCACGTTGTTTTTCGTTTAATTTGAACACTTGGTTATTTGTATTGACATTTGCTGTGCAACCGCATATCTGACTCGCGCAACAGCTACACCCTACCTGGTCCTCCAATTTTATGATTTCAGATACATCACAATCCTCGAGTCCGGCGCATGCCTCTACCACTAACCCCCTGTCTTCGCATGTAGAGGTACAGAGGGTCGCATCGCACGTAAATCCTATCTCAATACCTTTGCCGTTCTGACAATCCGAGTATTCCTGACACACCTCTTCACAGTCCACGTCGGGCGGCGGTTGAGGGATATCCTCCCGTGTCAAAAGGGGACAGCCTCCCGCGTTTTCGGGAGCATCCGGAATGCAGCCAGGTGGCGAGGGGAATGTCATCCCGCCCTGATTAGGGTTGAAAGCAGCAGACCAGACTAAATCAGGCCCTATATCGCAGGTTTGATTATTTAGCCCCACCTGATACGGTCCGTCAAAGGTTGGGCAAAGGCAATCGACTATTCCCTCTTCATCTGTCTTGATGCAAGGAGCCGTCATACAGCCTGCATAAAGTGCCTCGGGGCAATTTGTCTGACCGATACCCTGTTCAGGTATACACTCGAAGCTGAAGGCAGAAATGCTGTCAGCGCCTGGAATGAGCTCTCCGCGGTTTATAGATTCGCACACTGGCGCCTGATTTGTTTCTTGACACATGCTTCCTTCTACACCACATTTTGCTACGGTCTCGAGGTAGATTTCCTTATCCAAAATCGCGTTTATATCGACAAAGTACTTTCCATAGGCAAACTCGAAGCATTTGCAGTTAGCAAATTTTTCGTCTTCCGTTATCATGCACGGAAGAGGAGGGTCCCCCGAATCCGGTCCCGAATAATAACATAGTGCGAAGGGGCCTCCTTTACACGGAAGGAAATTTGATGGAACCAGGACTATGTCAGCAAATGCAGGGCCGAAAGGGGTTGTCATCAAATCGTTTGGAATGAAGGGCGGGAAGTCACCGATTTCATGATCTTGACTACGCGCAGGCGACGAAAAAAGCGCATGAATCAACAATAGACAACTGAGGAAAGCAATTCTATTTATCATAAATTTATACCTCTTGTGAACATAATTTCTCACCTGCTAGTTGCAAAAAAAACTATATGAACCTATGAAATAATATTTGAAACGTCGACACAAATTATCTGATAAGAATTTGATCCTGTCAATGGATTCCAATTGTTATAGTGAATCGCTCATGACTACTATGCACTTAGAGACTAAGTTCCTTGAAATGCGTGAATTAACTTCAAGTTCGGATTAAATGAGTCGTTGAACAGTTATGTACGGTCAAAAGAGAAATCTGACTTTCGGGCTAAGAAAACATTATCTAAAATGTGATTCTCTCCTAGAGTGCCAAAGCCTCTACCTTACGGTATTGATTTATAGCGTGATGCTGAAATAAACTATAGACGATGAAAGACAAATTATTACTGGCTATTAAATGTGCGAACGAAGGGAATTGGGATGAAGCCCATAAGACGGTACAGTCAATAGAAAATGTCTACGCTTACTGGATACACGCAAACCTTCACAGGGAGGAAGGAGATGTATCAAATTCACGATACTGGTATTCCAGGGCAAAAAGGGAATTTACGGAAACTGACCTGAAGGAGGAGAGGGGAGTCATTAGAAAAGAGATAGAAGAGAAGCTAAAGTAGGAGACCCTTTTTTCATTCAGGGTCTTGTTCATTATGATCGAATTCTCTTATGTGATAATAGGCATAGGCAATTAATGTGGCAGAGGAATAAACTTATTCCTTTGCCCACTCTAGGGCTTTTTCTTTCTCCTCAAAGGAAAAGCACTTTACGTCAATATTCGGAAATATTTTATCCGCAATAGCGGCAACCTTTTTCATCCATTCCTTGTCTGTAACAACCGCCTTTTTATCGAAATCTTTGAAGTGTTTGATTCCCAATTTAAGGTCTTTAAATAAGGCTTCTAGAGAAATTCCTTCTAGCTTTACTACTTCGACATAGATTCTCAGTCTCTTATTTTTTGTAAACTTATCTTCGATATAGTTCGCAACCTTTTCTATATCCTCTGTCTTTACCTTACCATCTATCTTACAACCGATGAGATTATCCGTTTCGGTAGGAATTATTTCTATCATTGAATCTTATTCTATCTGGCCTATCCAGTATTATATTAACTGACGCATTGTCTAAACCAAACGAGTAACGGTTCGGCAAGCTGGAGGCTATTAGAGCCTGAACATATGATTTTTTACCCAATCACGGCCATTTTGTCCTGTCATTGCAATTACACTCAAGCCCGCCCTCATTGATGACACCCTCGTTTGTGTCACGAGCAAGACTCGTGACCTACCCGAATTGAGAACTTGCGTTAAAAACTCATCGGGTAGCCAGCCAGTTTACCCCCCCCCGATAGACTTACAGCAGGCTTGCGGGCGGATTGATAATCTGTATTTCGAATGTTATTAAGGAGGTATCTTAACTTCGCTCGCAACGGAGACCCATTAGCGAGCTATAGGAGATTCGCGAGTTGAATGGAAAAAAGTTGAGATCTACTTTAATGTTTTTATAGTTGATTTTATCAGATTTATTTTTTATATTTTCAACTAAGAAGACTTTGATTATGAAATAAATTGATGAAGATAACGGTTTTCTACGATTATATCTGTCCCTTCTCGTTTATTGGTTCCAAGCGGATTCAACAAATTGGAGCGGAATACGGCATAGAAGTAGAATGGAAGGGTTATGAAATCCACCCGGAGTACTCTCCTCAGGCGAAAAAACGAAGACAGACATTAAGGGCCATCAGGACGGCAGAGTCTTTACAAAGCGTGATGGAGGAGGAAGAGGTAAAATTTAAACTTCCCGGGTTTTTGACTAACTCCAGGCTTTGTCTTGAGGCAGCAGAGTTTTCAAAAACAAAGGGTAAGTTTATCGAGTTTCACAACCTGTGTTATGAGTCTTATTTCCTGGAAAGAAGAAATATAGGAGACAAAGATACCGTACTTGAAATAGGCACTAAGGTTGGGATTGACAGGGATGAATTGGAGATTAATCTGAAAAATGGAGAAATGGCAGAAATTCTTGGGTCTTACAGAAGGGATGCTCAAGAAATTGACGTGCTGGGGGTACCCACAGTTGTCTTCAATGACTTTAGGGTTCACGGTGTCCAGCGCGTTGAAACCTACAGGTCTATTATAGCTAAGTTTTCAAATTAGCTATATGAATTTTGCCTTGACAATCAAGGGGTCTTTGGTAGAATTTCACCTTTGCATTTTTTCAGGGGATTGTTGCGAATGAAAACATATATGGCAAGGGATGTGGACATTAAAAAGAAATGGCATATAGTTGATGCTGATGGAAAGACTGTAGGCAGGCTCGCAACAAAGGTGGCCATGACCCTGATGGGTAAGGATAAACCACAGTTCACACCCCACGCTGATAGTGGAGATTTCGTAATTGTGGTAAATGCGGAAAAGGTGAATTTTACAGGGAAAAAATGGGATCAAAAAATATATTACAGGCACAGCGGTTATCCAGGTGGTCTTAAATCAATCACGGCAGAGAATTTACTAAAAATGAAGCCTGAGGAGATAATAAGAAAGGCGGTATGGGGTATGCTTCCGAAGAATAAGTGGCAGGACAGGTTAATAAAAAGGTTGAAAATCTATACGGGAAGCGCTCATCCACATAAAGCTCAGGAGCCTGAAGTGTTGGAGGTATAAATAACAGATGGCTGAAATTAACTATCATGGAACTGGGAGACGAAAAACATCAGTAGCCAGGGTATGGCTACGCTCCGGAGAGGGGAAAATTTTGGTTAACGACAAGCCATTTGATGAATACTTTCCGAGAGATGCCTGGAGAAGTAACGTTTTGGAACCCCTGCAATTAACCCAAACACTGGACAAATATGATGTTTTGGTGGATGTTAAGGGGGGCGGACTCACCGGTCAGGCTGGTGCCGTTAGACACGGTATTGCCAGGGCTCTGATCCAGGTCGGTGACTCTTTGAAAAAGCCACTGAAGTCTGCAGGTCTTCTTCGAAGAGATCCCAGGATGGTCGAAAGAAAAAAATATGGTAAGCGAAAGGCACGGAGAGGGCAGCAGTTCTCTAAGAGGTAGTTCCTCCATTGCCAACCAAAAGCCGGAATACCAGACTTAAGAAGAAAAAGGTCATTGGGTCTCCCAATGGGAGACTCGGGGTTTTACTCCCCGGTATCGGTGGTGCTGTAAGCACTACCTTTATTGCTGGGATTGAAGCAATAAAAAGAGGAATTGGAAAGCCGATAGGCTCACTCACTCAATTAGGAACCATAAGACTCGGTAAGAGGACTGAAAGGAAGGTTCCTCTCATCAAAGAATTCATCCCTTTAGCAGATATATCTAATATAGCGTTCGGTGGATGGGACATATTCAACGACAACATATACGAGGCAGCAATTAAAGCGGGTGTCTTGAAGTCTGACCTTCTAAATGACTTGAGAGCAGTTCTCAATGATATCGAGCCAATGCCGGCAGTGTTCGATAAGAAGTTTGTTAAGAGACTCAGTGGCAGGAACTTAAAGAAGGGGAAGACCAAAATGGATCTCGCCGAACAGATCATAGAAGATATATCAAATTTTAGTAAGCGCAATAAGCTCGATCGGATGGTTATGGTATGGTGTGGTAGTACCGAAACATATATTGAGTCTTCTCAGGTTCATCAATCTATCAAGAGTTTTGAAATGGGGTTAAAGGATAATCATCCACATATAGCACCCAGTATGCTTTATGCATACGCAGCAATAAAGAGTGGCGTTCCGTATGCAAATGGGGCTCCAAACCTTTCGGCAGACATACCGGCGCTGATAGAGCTTGCAAAGGTAAAGAAGGTTCCTATAGCTGGCAAGGACTTCAAAACAGGCCAAACTCTAATGAAGACGATTTTGGCACCGGGGCTCAAGAGTAGAATGATAGGCGTTAAGGGTTGGTTTTCAACCAATATACTCGGAAATAGAGACGGTGAGGTTCTGGATGATCCCTACTCTTTTAAGACTAAAGAGGTTAGCAAACTGGGTGTACTGGAGTACATTTTTCAACCGGAATTATACCCTGATCTATATTCAAACTACTACCATAAGGTAAGAATCAATTACTATCCGCCGAGAGGCGATGAGAAAGAGGCTTGGGATAATATAGACATATTTGGGTGGCTTGGGTATCCAATGCAGATCAAGGTGAATTTTCTTTGCCGTGACAGTATTCTCGCTGCCCCTATAGTCCTTGATTTAGTGCTCTTCATGGATCTTGCTCAAAGAGCAGATTTATATGGGATTCAGGAATGGCTCTCTTTTTATTTCAAGAGTCCGATGGTCGGGGAAAACCTCTATCCCGAGCATGATCTGTTTATACAGCTCATGAAGTTAAAAAATACCCTCCGTTATCTCAAGGGCGAGGAGTTAATTACCCACCTTGGGCTCGACTATTATAACCTCATGTGATTTTTTGATTTGTTCAATTATTTCTCGGGACGTTTGACTATCCCACCAGCGAGACTGGTGGGCTACCCCTATCGTAATTGATGACAATATTATTTATCATGGATAGTCGGGACTTTCCAGTCCCGATTAAATCGCGTCCAAATATATCGGCGACCTTTTGGTCGTCGTTTTTGGAGGACTGGGGTTCTCCACTACATCTATGTGATAGTACTTATGTACCGTTTATACCCACCAGCAAGACTGGTGGGCTTATATGTTATGCTTCCCAAAGACCAACTTGGAGAGAGGACCCTGGTGGGCTTGTGGCCCGACCACTCTGGGTAGTTATGTCCCTCTCCAAGCTAATCATGCTCTAAGTTCCATAGTGTTACG
>JBAUII010000008.1:0-9363 GCA_049682815.1 Thermodesulfobacteriota bacterium
ATGTTTAATGTAAAACCCAGGTTAGAGTTTACGGGGTTCATTGCGCTTGTGCTCACCCTGTTTCTCTTCGCTTTTTCGCAAGATGTGGGGGCAACTGAAGGGAGCCAACCCGTTGAGGTTGTTTCCAGTTCTACATTTGACCAGACTGTGGATAAGGTCAGGACACTGGTTGCGAAAGACGGTATGATGGTAATGGGTGAGATCAATCAGGGGAAAATGCTCTCCATGACCGGTCTTAAACTCAACGGCATCACCCTTCTTATTGGAAACCCCACAGTGGGTAAGAAGGTCTTTAGCGCTGAGCCCGCTGCTGGTCTAGCCATTCCAATCCGCCTTTACATCTTTGAGAACAGAGACAACAAGGTGATCATTAGCTACTACAAGCCATCTGATCTCTTATCCCAATATCACAACCCTGAGGTTGATATGGTAGGAAAGATGCTGGATGAAAAGCTTGCGAACCTCACTACCATGGCTTCAAAATGAACTCAAGAAGAATAACTGTTGAAGAACTGCTCCTTACCGCGGTCGTACTTATAGTGGCCGCGGTAGGGCCGAATATCTTCCCTGTAGCCCAGGCCGGGTATGCAAAGATGTCTACCCTGGCCAAGGGATTTCTTCTCCCCTCCCTGGGGATATTTATCATCACATTGGTAATTGCCAGGGCATGGGGGAAGTCCAGATTCTACAATCTCGTAATTGCCGGAATGATATCCGGTATCATAGCTACCCTTGCCTTGGAAGTAGTGCGAGAGTCAGGGTTTCGCCTGGGCTTTATGCCCGGAAGTCTTCCCAAATTAATGGGGGTCCTCTTGACTGACAGGTTTCTACAAGGCCCTTCGCTATTCTCCAATTTAGTGGGATGGGCCTATCATTTCTGGAATGGCGCCTGTTTTGGAATGATATATGCACTCGTATTCGGAAGGACACGATGGTGGTATGGGAGTATTTACGGGTTGGTAATAGGTATTGGGTTTATGGTGAGTCCTTCTGTTACTGCATTGGGGATAGGGTATTTTGGGTTACAATTCGGCTGGGAGTTCCCGGTAACTGTATCCCTTGCGCACCTGGCGTTCGGTTCCGCGCTGGGAATCTCTCTCGATAGATTGTTAAAGGGTGTTGAACCTCTAGAACATTTAACAGATAAATGTAATAGAAAAGAAAGGACAATACACTGGCTACGCAGTTAAGTCCTGAGATTTTTTTGTTCACATTTAAAATGGTGGAGAAACATATCGTGGTAAAAGAAGCCGTAAATATTAATAATAATCGTACGGGTAGAAATCATGATATTCCGATTTCCAGTGGGGCGATTAGGGCTATCGATATGAAGCGAATAAAGGATTCTTAAGACGATTTTGGGCTCATGAGTTCGATACACCTTTAAGAAAGGTTCAGACTCTCAGTCTGCAGAAATGGATGAAGCTGATAATAAGGCTACTTTGTTTCTAGTAAGATTTAATACACAATTCATTCGCCATCTCAAGTTCGATGGTGAGCACTTCCAATCATAAAAATTTAGAAACCCTTTCACTTTTTTTGCATCTTACCTTAAGCAACAAAATAATCAAAGGAGGTATGTAATGAAGAAGGTTACTTATTTAACGGTGGTTGTTTTGGCAGTCGGTTTCGTATATTTTGGTACCGGTCTTGCTGGAGCCCAAGATGAAAGTCAAACGGCGAGCGATCTATGGCAACGGATACAAGGTGACAACTATAGGGAAAACTGGGCTCTCTTTCCCGGAAAGGGGAAATTATACAAAGGTACGGAACCTCATGGTATGTTACTGACTACTTACGTAAACAAAACTGCTGGACAAGAATTAACGTCGGGCGCTAAAGAGCTCGCCAAAGGCTCTATTCTGATCAAAGAAAACTATATGCCGGACAAAACGCTTGCAGCGATCACGGTTATGGAAAAGACGGGCGACGGAAAAGATGACTGGTTCTGGGTTAAATACAATCCAGACGGCACTGTTGCAACAATGGAAATGGAGAAGGATGGAATGAAAATGAACATGGCGGTAGCTGGAGGTCAGCATACAATGTGTGCAATGTGCCACGCGGCCTCGGTAAGCGGGATTCATAATATTATGACTCCCATTGCCAGCAAATAATATTGCCGTTAGATAACGCTTTCACTCTCCTTCGGATTCATAAAGTTTACCGCGCATGGTTTTGCATAGGAATCGATCAGTCTAGTATCTTAAATGAACAATGGAGTCCAGGACAGTTGTGCGAAAAAGCGCAAGCTCCGGGACTCCGAGCTTTACTGCGTAATTCACTTAGATCTCGACCGAGATTCCTCAGGAGAAAAAACGACGTTAGATGATGAATTAGTCCTTTACTTTCTGTATAGTCATAAGAATATTCATATTCGATATATATATTTGCTCAAAAAAGGCCTAGTTTATCCCTTCATTGTCCTCTCTTATAGAGTGTCACGCCATCTAATTGTTATCATTTTTATAATATGATACTCTAGTCAAATTAGAATCTCACCCTAGAGGGATAAAATCATGTCTAGGTTTCCAATGGTTGAGGAAGATCAGGCAACAGAGGAAGTTAGGGATATATATAAATCTATTAGGCGCGATCTTGGATTCGGCTTTGTGCCCAATTTGTTTAAATCCATGGCGATAAGCCCCACTGTATTGCGTGGAAATTGGGAAAAGGTGAAGTTTACAATTCTCTCCGGCACGGTACCCAGGACCTTAAAGGAAATGATTTGTGTGGTTGTGTCGACGGCAAACAACAGTAAATATTGCGTTAAAACCCACCTTCACTCACTTAGGAGTTTGGGTGTAGATGATAAGGTGTGTCAGGGGCTTACTGGTAATATAGAAGATCTACAATTACCGACCAGAACCAAAATCATATTAAAATTTGCTCTAAAGGTTGCATTAAGACCTGACGAAGTCAAAGATAACGATATTGAAGAATTGATGGGCGAGGGTCTCACTGAAGAGGAAATTTTAGAGATTCTATCAACAGCAAATCTAATTACATTACTCAATGATTACGTTCAGTCAGTAAATGTGGATTTAGACGAGTGTTATGTCCAAAAAAGATAAAGTAGAATTGAATGAAGAGGAACTCTCAGAAAAATACCGGCGCATTCTTATTGAAAGTGAGAGTCTGGCAACGAGGCTTTCCATAATCAATGAAGTTGCAAATACAATAACATCCCTTACGAACATCGACGAGATTTTCAAAGTAATTGTGAATAATTTGAAGTGGGTCTTTGATTACCATAGCTGTAGTATATGTCTTTTGAGTGACGACCGAACCTACTACACCATTCAGGCACATTATGATCCCAAAAGAATCAGTTCTCTTAAGGATAAGCGCTTCCAGGCTGGCTATGGTGTAGCAGGTTGTGTGATGAAAAAAGGCGAACCCTTCATAACCTCCAATATAAAGGAAGAAGAGATTTCAGATCCATCTGCTGATAATGACGTTTTCGGTCAGAACATTAAGTCTGCCCTATCGCTTCCCATAAGGGTGGATGGAAATGTTATTGGATCTCTAAACCTGGGCTCTGATAGAGAGAATTCCTATTCGATCGAAGAATTGAAATCAACAAATTTGATTGGTCTACAAATAGGCATAGCACTAAAGAACAGGCAGCTTCTTGAACAATTAACGGCAGCAAACAATGAGCTTGAATATATTAAAAAGAATCTCGAAGTTACGGTAGAAAAAAGGACTGCTGAATTACTAGAGTCCAAAGAGAGATATCAGGTTATCCTTGAAATTAACAATTCAGTTATTTCTAATCTCAAATTAAACGATTTACTCATAGCAATCGCCAAAACAATTAAGGCGAAACTTCCTTATGACGCCACAAGCATCACCTTGTATGAATCTGTACAGGATGTATTGAAGGTTTACGCATTTGAAGCATTGTTTTCTTCAGGTTATATAGCTCCGGGTTTAGAGGTACCACGGGAGGGAAGCCATGTTGGATGGGTAATGGATAATAAGAAACCGTTAGTCGCATATGATTTAACAAGAGAACTAAGATTCCCCCAAGATAAGATGTTTTTAGATGATGGACTCAGGTCATATATTGTTACACCTCTAATCATCAAGGGTCAGGCGGTAGGAACGTTTAACGTGGCAAGTAAGATACCTAATAGATTCCAAACAACGGAGGTGGAGTATTTATCCCTGATTGCTAAACAAATTGCACTTGCAATCGATAATGTAAATTGTTATGAAGAACTTGAAACTTTTTCCAGCAAGATCCAAAAAGAGAAAATTTATCTCCAAGAGGAGATACAATCGGAGTACAATTTTGAAGAGATCATCGGTGGTAGCAAGGCTCTAAAAAAGATTCTACGTCAGATCGAGATGGTTGCAAAATCAGACACGACTGTTTTAATTATGGGCGAAACGGGGACGGGGAAAGAACTAATCGCCCGTGCTATCCATAACATCAGCACAAGAAAAGACCGCGCTTTAATCAAAGTTAATTGCCCTGCGATTCCTACCGGGCTGATCGAAAGTGAGTTGTTCGGACATGAACAGGGTGCGTTTACAGGAGCACTGAGAAAGAAAATCGGAAAGTTTGAACTCGCGGATGGAGGAACCATATTCCTGGATGAAATTGGAGACCTCCCAATTGAGACACAATCAAAACTCCTAAGAGTTTTGCAGGAAATGGAATTCGAACAAGTGGGTGGTACAAAGATCCATAAAGTCGATGTTCGCGTAATTGCTGCCACAAACAGGGATCTAGAAGAAGCAGTGAAAGATGGAAAGTTCCGTGCCGACCTTTATTATCGATTGAATGTGTTCCCTATTACGCTTCCTCCGTTAAGGGAAAGAAAGGAAGATATCCCTGTTCTCGCCAGTTATTTTGCCCAGAAGTTCATAAAGAAACTAGGTAAAGAGATAAAGTCGGTGAGTGAGACAACAATGGAGAGATTAAAAGGGTATTCCTGGCCAGGGAATATAAGAGAATTGGAAAACATAGTTGAACGGGCAGTTATTTTATCTACCGGTGACACACTTGAGATAAATGAAAGTCTTCTGTCTTCCTTGTCGGAATCAGATGCGGTAACTAAAGACGATGGGCCTCTGGGTTTAGAGGACCTGGAACGTGAACACATTATCAAGGTATTAAATCAGACCCGTTGGCAAATACACGGTGAAAAGGGAGCAGCAAAAATATTAGGTATAAACCCCAGTACTCTGCGGACTCGGATGGTCAAATTGGGCATAAAGAAAAATAAACAACCTTAAGCTAATACTCCTCCACGTTGTTGTGGCATCCCGCAAAACTTGCGGTAATTCGCAATCTAATCCATTAACAAACCAACACCAATAATAGGAGAAATCCTAAATTAATGTTGAAAACTCAGCCACTTAGACTTAGGTTTAATTGGCTTTTTATTATCTGGCACATCCTTTGCACTATCCATTAAACTGAGAATCACAAAATCAATCGATAAAAAACATGATGTTTAGAATCACTGAGATTTACCTGGATAAAAAAATAGCCAAATTGAGCTTAGAAGGAAAGATAGTCAAATATTGCATACCAGATTTAAAAAAACTGCTATTACGCTACAGAGATATAGAAAATAAAAGCGTCGTATTGGATTTCGCAGGCGTGACCTTTATCGATAATACTGCCGTAAGGATGCTAGAAAAGATTAAGGATGATCGGATAAAAATTACCAATTGCTCTTTATTCATTCACTCGCTTTTACGGAATTTGGTATGCAGCAATGAAGAATAGGGATGGTCAATGGCTGGTTTTTCTAACACCATAAAAACAGCAAGGAGAGGAAGAATGTGTCAGGTTAATAAAGCGGATGAAAAGACATTTATAGGAGAAAACATAGAGCATCATTCCGTAAAAAGACAAGAAAATTTTAACTTTGAATCTCCAATAATGTCATACTCAAAGGACGGTCACTCATTAAACCGAAGTAATTTATCTGATGAGGAGCTAGTAGGATTTTTTACCAGAAACGGAGATGAACAAGCCTTTAATGAAATCGTTAACCGTTATAAAAACAGGATATATGCGATGGCGCGAAGGATCACACGTGATCCAACCGATGCAGAAGATGTTATGCAGGAGGTTTATCTCACCCTCATAGATAAGCTTGACACTTTTCGTGAGGAGTCGAAATTCTCAAGCTGGCTGTATAGAGTTGTCGCTAATGCAAGTTACATGCACCTAAGGAAAAATAAAAGGTACAATAATGACATCATATTGGACAACTACGCTCCCTACGATGAAGACGGAAGTCTAAGGGGGATAAAAGACAAGGACTGGAGCAGTAGACCGGATAATGTTCTTTTTAGTCAGGAGTCTTTAGAGATTATAGAAAAGGCTATAGATGAACTTCCCGATAGCTATCGGTTGGTAATTATTCTGAGAGACATCGAGGGATTTTCGAATGAAGAAGTTGCAGAGACGCTTAACCTCTCCTTACAAGCTCTGAAGTCGCGGCTCCACAGGGCGAGACTCGTGTTAAGGGATAAGATATCAGATTATTTCTTCGAATCTAAGAAAGCTACAAATAGAGCAGGTAATAACACATAGAGCAGACAGTAAAAAATACAATAATCATCAGTATTAAATCGTGGATCTTATCCTCTCACCTCTCACTCAGTCCTGACAGGGGACGAGTTCCTTGTAGCTTTCGATAAAGGTAAACGAGGCTACTCGCCATAAGGTGGCTCAGTAGTTTTTTAATCCCATAGGTAAAAGCTATAGCAAATTCTGACTACTATGTTATATAATCACGAAATAGAAGCCAAAACAAGGAGGGGACAAAATGATCAAAATCAGCGTGCTTTATCCGAATATCGAAGGCAAAACATTTGACATGGGGTACTACTGCAATGAGCATATACCCATGGTCCAGCAAAAGTTAGGTGCTGCGTGCAAGGGCGTGGCTGTAGAACACGGACTGGGCGGCGCAGAGCCCGGGGATCACGGGCGACCTATATCGCCATGGGGCATCTATATTTCGATTCAGTAGAGGCATTTCAAACCACCTTCAGGCCTCACGCGGAGGCGATTATGGGAGATATCCCCAACTATACCGACATCCAGCCCACCATTCAGATCAGCGAAGTTAAAATATAGTAACTCTGGCACGGTACTCAACTATTAGCAATTCAATCGGACGATTTATTGGTTGCTCTTGTTACGAGAGTACCACTGTATAGCATGGGTTGGCGTATTTTGTGGTGGACTGGCCGCCTCAGGTTAAAGTTCAATGACACGAAGTCGCCTAATCAAACGCATTAAATTATTTGTCTTAATTCCTAATCGTCCCGAGTTGAAGGCTCTTTCAAAATCCACAGAGAACTCATACGTAGTAATTCTATGAAGTTCGTGATTGTGCCTGGACTGTAACCTGAACTGAATAAAGAACTAAAACACTGAGAGTACATATATGACTGTTTTAGACTTAATAAGGCACTAGAGCATAAGAAACCATTGCAATTTTTAAACGATGAATTTCACCAATTCAAATAGTTACCATTCCCCCTTATCTCACATGTACTGAACTTAAACATTTATTGAGCTAATAGAAGCGAAATGATATAATCGGAGTAAGAAAGTGAGATAAGAAGAGGTGGACAAACATGGAAGAAGTCAAAATTTACACAACACCGGCGTGCCCCTATTGCAAGCAAGCCAAAGCTTACCTTGAGAGAAAGGGGATCGCATATACTGAGTACGACGTAACGAATGATCAGAAGGCGCTCCAAGAGATGGTTAAGATTTCCGGCGCCCGTGCTGTACCGGTGATAGCAGCTTGTGAACAAGTCATGGTCGGCTTCGATCAGGTGAGACTCGAGCAGATGCTGAACTGCGTGCAAAATCGATCCAACGTGTAGCTTACTAGTAAGAAGGAGTCAGATGGAAGGATATGATGTAATCATAATTGGCGCTGGTCCTGCAGGTTTAACTGCCGGGCTCTACACAGGAAGGGCGAGATTAAAAACGCTGATTATCGATAAATTCCTACCCGGCGGAACTCTCCTTAAGACCGAAAAGATTGAGGACTATCCCGGCTTTGAAGAAATTACAGGGCAGGAACTCGCAGAACGAATGGAAAAACAAACCAGAAAATTCGGGGTAGAGATAATAACGGAGACCGTCTACGAGATTGTGACAGAGGGAGATACAAAAATCGTTAGAACCGATGAAGGAAACGAACACAAAGCAGGAGCGGTAATTGTCGCTGCAGGAGGTTGGCCCAGAAAACTCTATGTGCCCGGTGAAGATGAACTTTCAGGAAAAGGGGTATCTTATTGTGCACTATGCGATGGTCCATTTTTTGACAATCAGGATGTAGCGGTTGTTGGAGGTGGTAACACTGCTGTTGAGGAAGGGGATTTCCTTACAAAGTTTGCAAAGCGGGTCTACGTAATTCACAGGAAGAATGAATTCACCGCACAGAGAATCAGCCAGGAGAAGGTATTTAATAACCCAAAGACACAAATCCTATGGAATACAGTGGTCACGGAGATTGGAGGAAAAGAAGGGGTAGAGTATGTACTTGTAAAGAATAATGTGAGTGGTGAGGAGAAGCGTCTCAATGTTACAGGAATATTTATCTTTATTGGTTTTGTTCCCAACAACGTCAGAGCACATGCCAAACATGATAAACTGGGTTTTTTCATAACGAACGAGAGAATGGAGACTTCTGTTTCCGGTATATTTGCTGTAGGAGATATTAGGGCGCAACCTGTAAGGCAGATAACCAACGCCGTAGGAGATGGAACGATAGCTGCGGTAATGGCTGAGAAGTACTTGGAAAAACACGGCATAGTTAAGATAGATCAGTAAATTCTGGACTGTTCGAAAAAGCAGTAACATCGCATTTAAAACATACCAGTCCGCATGTTGGTAATGGTATGTTAGAAATGACTTATAAGTCTTCGAGAGTTTCTGTGCTTATCATAACTTGCTAAATTTCGCGATCTATTTTTTCTAAATCAAAACTATCATGAAAACTCCAGATATCTTTGATCAAATTTGTCCCCGTAATTAAAATCTACCTCATAGGTACACTTTTAACATAAGAGAGATACCTTATATTTAGCCAGGTAGTTTGGATGTAACTTCTTTTGCTTACATTCTAGCTCCAGCTTAAATGTTCTCTAACTTTACCAATCTCATTTTTATGTGAACCTATCTAAGGACTCTTTCATCCTACTTCTTATAACCAATTCAAAACACGGAGGTAAGAAACATGTTTAATGTAAAACCCAGGTTAGAGTTTACGGGGTTCATTGCGCTTGTGCTCACCCTGTTTCTCTTCGCTTTTTCGCAAGATGTGGGGGCAACTGAAGGGAGCCAACCCGTTGAGGTTGTTTCCA
>JBAUII010000009.1:0-47790 GCA_049682815.1 Thermodesulfobacteriota bacterium
TAATATACAAAAAGTGTTACCTATGTCTCCGAACACCTGTTACCTATGTCCCCGGTCCATACAAAGGGGAGCCAGAGGGGATTTAGGGAGATTTTAACGTCTTCGACGCAATTTTTTTGAATGTCCATTTAAGATCTAAGATACTGTCCGCGAATTATGTAACGGCTCCAGTGGTGGAGTCGTTATATTCGCACAAGAATAAAATTTACTAACCCAAGACCCCCGCCTAGGACCGAGGTAATGGAATTAAGAGGAATGGAAATCTCAAATAAACTCGTCATGTTATTGTGTAGTTTTCGCTTTATCTGTTAAAATTTGTCCTGGATTATTCCACAAACCGATGAGGAATCTTTTATTTTTTGCGATAGTTTTTATCTTGCCAACCATCGCTTCAGCGGGAATGAGTGAAATCGTTACGGGTGATGGGTTTTATGCTTGTAAGAATGACCGCCTTCTAATCGAGGCCGAGAGATATTTCGACGATGATGACGAGGAAGCATTGAATAAGATGTACTCGAGTGGTGATTGTTTTACAACCGACCCGGGCACCGAAATATATATAGTTCAGGGTTCCTTCCTGGATTGTACCGAGGGCGATAGAGCCGATTGCGCATACCTCGTTTTTCATCCGATCGAGGTTAGGGTGAAGGGTTCAAGGATGGCCTGGTGGACTTACCGGTCCTTTTTAAAAAGATTGAACAAGTAGCAAGTCCTAAAGTATTGTTCGTTTCCTGATTGCGAAAATAAGATTTAATTGAGGCGGAGTAATTCTCTGTTTGTGGGTATTGCAGCGAATTAGATTCCACGGCAGCGATAAAATTGGTTGAAATAAGAGGGAGTTTATGTTGCTCCCTATTATTTTTTAAACGTTGCCTCAGCTTTCTTATTCGCCGTCCCCGTAAATTCGGCTTCGGATTTTTCTACCCCAGTTATCTTAAATTGCTTTCCATTTCAGGTGATGGTGTCGGAGTAGGAGCAGGCTCAGTCTCTTGAGCGGTAGCAATTGTACTTTCATATCGTGAAAGGGCGCTACCTTGATCGCTAAAGACGGATACCAGCGCAATGCCAAGTATCAGCATCCAAATCCTCATACACTTTTCATCTCCTAGGTCCCGAGTTGAAACCCGATGAAAGCCCTGTTAGGGATCTTGAAATCGGTGGCTGCAAACATAATGCCAAATCCACTTTATCAAAAATTGGGATTGGTTTCTGATGGATATGGATTAGAATATAAATTTATTTCAATAATTGCGTAATGTTACACAGTTTTCACTGTGTAGATTTACACAGTTGTGTGTAAGCGTTTATAATTGATCAGATATATAGGATATATTATTGGATATATCCATTATTGAGAGTGGCACAGGAATTGCGAGATGAACTTTAAGAATTTTGAAAAGTCCAAGGTCTATTTAGGTCTTTCCGAGTATATCAGGGGTAGAATGTCTGCTTTGAGGTTAAACAGACAGATAACGATAGGCTTTGCAATGATGTTGCTTCTGATGTTGCTGATAGGAGGATTTTCAATACTTAGTATATTTAAACTCAGTGAGGCGGCTTCAAATATCGAAGGAAGATACAAAACCCTGTCGAGCCTTTTCGCATATGATCAAGACAGCTCCCAGGGATATTTTGCAAACCAACTGTTGGTAGACGCAATAAAAATTTCAGATGATCAGCTAAAGTTTGCTTACATCAGTATCTTTACGATGGTAGGAATAGCCCTACTATTTGGAGGCCTCCTTACGTTGATAGTTCCCAGAATAATAACAAAGCCCATATTTCATCTGGTGAATGCTGCCAAGGCTGTCGCTTCGGGGGATTATTCTTACAGGGTGAGACATCTACTGGGAAGTGTCGAGATCTCAACTCTCATTGATGCATTTAACAACATGCTTATGAACATTGAACAGAACAAGAATGAACTCGAAAAGAAAAATGAGGAAAATCTAGAGCTACTCCAATCTATCGTTAAATTTAACGAAATTCTAGAGGAGAGGATAGAAGAAGCGACTAAGGAAATTCGGGAGAAACAAGAAGAACTGATAAAATCTGAGAAGCTTGCTACAATTGGTGAGCTTGCAACAGGAATAGCACACGAAGTTAGGAACCCGCTTTCCGGCATTTCAATAGCACTTGAGATGATGAGGGATGATACAACAAACCCTGAACATAAACAGACTTGCACGGATATATTACAGGAGATAGACAGGTTGGACCGCATAATAAGGGAACTGCTAAAGCTTGGGCGTCCAGGCAAATTGAATCTCATTGAGTGCTCTCCAAATGAGATTGTCGACAGGGCGCTCAGCCTGGTTAGTTTCAGGGCGCGAGAGAAGGGGATAGTCATTGAGAAAATGCTAGGCTGCGGTGAACTCTTCTTCGTCGATTATGAACAGATAGAGCAGGTAGTACTCAACCTGTTAATAAACGGGATCGAAGCGATAAATGGGTTCCCTGCGACATTGACCGTTGAAACAGCGTCATCCAATGGCTACATAAGGATAAGCGTGTCCGACACGGGATCAGGTATTGCCGAGGAAGATATAGAAAAAATTTTTCGCCCATATTACTCAACAAAGGAGATGGGGACAGGACTTGGACTTTCAATTACTAATAACATAGTTGAGACCCATAAGGGGAAGATCCGAGTTTCAAGTGATAAAGAAAAGGGCTCTACCTTTACTATCTTGATCCCGTCGGATTTGAAGGTTTAAACCTTAATTGATTTAGATACTCGTAACTCTGATTTAAAGATAAATTATGTCAATTTAAGCGCCCTGGGAGGAAACTTTGACTGATCTTGTTTTAATAATCGATGATGAAAGGCTATTGTGCAAACAGCTGCAAAAGGCCCTGTCTCAAGAAGGGCACGAAGTTGTTACTGCGTATACTGGAAAAGATGGGATCGAGATTGCCAAAAGAGATAATCCGGATGTGGTTTTGCTAGACCTAAGACTTCCCGATGTGGATGGTCTTGAAGTTCTTGGCAACCTTACCGGTCTTGAGCCAGTACCTAACACTATAATGATGACAGCGCATGGCAATATTGAAGTGGCAGTGGCGGCCATTAAGAATGGCGCCTATGATTTTATAGAAAAACCCTTTTCAGTCGATAAGCTAAGAATAATGGTTCGCAATGCTCTGAGTGCCCACGTCTTGAAGACAAATCTGAGTGCTGTAACGATGAGGGAGCAGTTGAAGTATGAGTTGAGCTCCTTTGTAGGTCGAAGCGAAGCGATTAAAGAGATTACCCAGTTGCTATTAAAATTAGCCAATACCGATCCTCGAATGATTCTTATTACAGGAGAAAGTGGAACGGGAAAGGGTCTGGCCGCGAGGGTACTACATTTTAATGGGGTGAGGGCCCAAAAACCTATATTGGAATTAAATTGTGCAGCCATACCAGAAACGCTTCTCGAAACAGAACTTTTCGGACATGAAGCAGGAGCGTTTACAGATGCGAAGAAAATGAAAAAGGGCATTTTTGAGATTGCAGATGGAGGAACTATTTTCCTCGATGAAATTGCGGATATGAGCTTGTCGACCCAGGCGAAGCTTGTGAAGGTCATTGAAGAAAGAACATTCAGGAGAATTGGAGGTACGAGGGATATTAGTGTAGACGTGAGGATAATTGCTGCTACTAACCGTTCTCTTAAGGAACTTGTGAGCAAAAAGCTTTTCAGGGAAGATTTGTATCATCGTCTGAATGTTATAAGTTTTGAGATGCCACCACTGAGGTCGAGGAGAGACGATATCGCGATGCTCACGGACTATTTTGTAGAATATTTCAATAATGAACTTCATAAAAATATTAAGGTTGTGCCCGAAGGGGTGAGGGAAGATTTCATGGACTACGCATGGCCTGGTAATGTTAGGGAGCTTAGAAGTACGATAGAGAGAGCGGTTCTTCTCAGTGATGGTGTTATTCTGAATCCGACTTATATCAAGCTTGAGGGGCAATTACAGAATGACGTGAGGGTCAATGAGAGTGAAGAAAAGATAGTTTTGGAGATGTCTTTAAATAATATGTCACTCTCAAAAATTGAGGAGAAGGTAATAAGGGAAGCATTGTCGATGAATGATTGGAATCAAACGAGGACCGCCGAAAAGCTAGGAGTCACCAGAGAAGTCCTCAGATATAGAATGAAAAAAATGGGACTTCTCGTTTAAATAAACATATAATAAAACTGGAGAACGGAAATGAACTCGGCAGTAATTGCTGTAGTCGTACTGATACTTTATTTTTTTGGATATCGCTTCTATTCGGGATATATCTCAAGGAGGGTTTTTCAGGTCTCAGATGATGAATTAACCCCGTCTCATGAGCTCAAGGACGACTTGGACTTTGTGCCGACAAATAAACACGTGCTCTTTGGTCACCACTTTGCCTCTATTGCTGGTGCGGCACCAATTATCGGGCCTGCTATAGCTGTTTTTTGGGGTTGGCTCCCCGCAATAATTTGGATAGTGGTGGGTACCATTTTTATGGGGGCCGTACATGATTTCAGTGCCCTGGTAATCTCGGCAAGACAAAAAGGGAGATCAATCGTCGACATTACCGGAGTACTGTTGAATTCTCGCTCCAGGACATTATTTCTCTTGATTGTCTATTTCCTGATCTTCTTTGTATTAGCTGTATTCGCCTATGCAATCGCAGCCCTTTTCGTTAAGTTTCCTAGCAGTGTGTTGCCAATAAACTTTCAGATTTTCATCGCCGTTGCTATTGGTTTTTTGTTCTATAAAAAGGGTGTACCAATTCTGTGGCCATCCATTATATCGCTTGTATTACTATATCTGATGATATGGGCCGGGACCAAAGTACCTGTTCACGTCCCCGCGGTCATGGGTAGTGAAATCGTTACTTGGATTATCTTCTTGTTGATTTATTCCTTTGTTGCCTCTGTGCTTCCCGTCTGGTTATTGTTACAGCCTCGTGACTACATAAATAGCCACATGCTGTTTTTTGGTCTTGGTATTCTTATCGTAGGCTTGCTTTTCGCCCATCCAACAATGCAGGCGCCGGCACTCAATCTTAACAACGTCGATGCCTTACCAATCTTCCCCTTCATTTTCATAACAATCGCATGTGGGGCGATCAGCGGTTTCCACGGACTTGTATCGAGCGGAACTACGTCGAAGCAAATGGACAAGATGTCGCACGCAAGATTTATAGGCTATGGAGGCATGCTAGGGGAGGGGATTCTTGCAATGATCGCTACCCTGGCGGTTGCTGCGGGTATTAAACACAGCGAGTGGTTAAAGCACTACGATTCCTGGCAAGCTGCAAGCAGCAGCGGTCTTAATAACTTTGTGATCGGAGCTTCTAGTTTCTTACAGGCCTTGAAGATTCCTGACCTGATAGGAAGTACGTTGATAAGCGTCCTAGTCATTAGCTTTGCTGCCACCTCGCTCGATACTGCCGCCAGGATTCAGAGGTTGATAATAAGCGAGCTAGGATCTGCTTATAGAATAAGAATCTTAGAGAGCAGATATGTGGGCGCGGCTATCGCGGTAGTGCCCAGCCTTTTGCTGGCAATACTCGTAGAAGCTCCTGGTCAAGGACCAGGTTCTGGCGGATTTCTTCTCTGGCCTCTCTTTGGAGCTACCAACCAGCTTGTCGGGGGTTTGACCCTTCTTGCTGTAACAATCTTCCTTTGGAAAACGAGAAGGCCCGTTATTTTTACATTGATTCCCATGGTGTTCCTAATTCTCATGACGACTGGATCTATGATTCTGAACTTTAGGGAATTTGCTAATAATCCATTGTTATTGGTTCTATCGGCGATAATACTGGCACTGGCCGTCTGGCTCGTACTGGAAGCTGCGTTCGTTTACAGCAGGCAAAGAAACTCACAGGGTATAGTTACGAAAGTGCCTGAAATGGATTAAAAAGTATTATTCTTACTCAAATATTGTTTTATTTGAGACAAGGAGTTTTGCTTCGGCAGTAGCGGCTATAATGCCCTGTTGATTTTTTGCCTCCCCTGATAGATCGACAAGACCCCCATCGATCTTCGGTTTCTCCTCGAGGATTCTGACCACCCATTCCATGTGAATAGTATCGTTAATATAGATGGGTGCAGTGAACTTTATAGAGGCTTCGACTGTCGATATATCAGTATCGTGAAATACGTTGCTATAAACTCCGACCATCAAGCTGAATGTGAGTGCCCCATGTAGGACCCGCTTTCCGAATCTTGATTTTTTCATGTTTGGTTCGTTTGTGTGAAGCGCATTAAAGTCTCGAAACAGGCCGGCCGCTTTGACGATATGGGCCTCCGTTATGGTAATGCTCTCTGAGAATTTATCCCCGATTTTCAACTCACTAAACGCTCTTCCTATTCTCATGGTGTCTGGCTCCTCGTGGCATCGATTTAGCTCTCAGTAAATATTGTAAACCTAGATTTTCTTTCTATCCTTCAGGGCCTTTCCCAAAGTGATCTCGTCAACGTATCCTATATCGCCGCCAACAGGGATTCCATAAGCAATTCTAGTTATCTCAATTCCAAGCGGCTTTATTATTTTCGCAAGGTATAAAGCTGTGGCTTCGCCTTCCACACTCGGGTTTGTCGCTATTATTACTTCAGTAATTGGTTCCGTCTTCAGTCTATTAATCAGCTCTTTGATCTTTAAATCCTCGGGGCCGACGCCCTCTATCGGAGATATCACACCATTTAACACGTGGTACTTACCCCTGTGCTCCCTGCTTCTTTCGATCGCGAGAAGGTCAAAAGGTTCTTCGACAACGCAGATCACAGATTTATCTCTTTTTTGATCCGTGCAAATTGAGCAATGATCTCCAGCCATAAAACTGAAGCAAACCGGGCAGATCGAAACCTTCGTTTTAGCATCTACGATGGCTTTTGCTATGTTTTCGGCAAATTCCTTGGGAGATCTCAGTATATGAAAGGCTAATCTCGTAGCATTCTTTTCACCGATTCCCGGAAGTTTCGATAGGGATTCGATGAGCCTGGAGATCGGATCTGGCAAACCGTAGTGCATTTTCAAATAAGACCGGGTGGCAGACCAAAACCGGTTGCCGCCTTCGCTAGTTCCTCTTTCATGATCTCCCTTCCTCTATTTAGAACCTCATTTACAGCCGCCGTTATTAAGTCTTGGAGCATCTCGATATCACCCTCCTGTATGATCGCTGGCTCGATCTTTATTGAGAGTAATTCGCCGTTGGCTTTGGCGACAGCAGTTACCATTCCTCCACCTGCGGATGCCTCAACAACCTTTTCTCCAGCTTCAGCCTGTAGTTTTTCCATCTGCTCTTTTACCTTCTCGGCTTGCTTTAGCATATTTTTAATATTTCCACCGAATTTCATATGACCTACTCCTTTTCTCTGATTTTTATGTTAACTATTCTTCCCCTGAAGATTTCCATTGCATCTTTAACAGCTTGAGTGTTTTGTATCTGTGATCTGATCTTAGAATTTTTATCACTCAAGCTCGTATCATCGGCATTGGATGAAGTCGCCAGAGCCACTATCTTGTAATCTCTTCCAAAAAATTCTTTTGATAATTTCCGAATTGTGTCTTGGGTCTCTTTACGAATTATGTAATCGTAATGGATTGACTGAGACGGAAACTCTATGTTTATGCTCGAATCGCCGATTCTCACGGACGCAGCGTGTTCTAGCTGCATTGCTATAACAGGTTTTTTTTCTTTCAAAAACCGCAGGAAATCTTGACCTTCTACATTTTTTGTCTTGTCTTCTTCTATTTTTTCTGATCTCTTTGTGTCATTCTTCGAATCGACGTCAGGCGGCTTGTCTTTTTGTGTTTTAGCCGCTTGTTTCAGCGTCTGGGTCTGAAGAACTTCTTTTTCATATGACGGGGTAGTAGCATTTACCAGCTTATCTTTGAGCCTTTCAATCCTTTTTAAAATATCGTCTATGTCAATTGAACTATCCAAAATAGTGAGTTTAACTAAAGTAACCTCAAGTGCCATTTGAGGATAGAACGATTGTTGTACCTCTTCCGCTCCTTTCAGCATGAGATCAAATAGCAACTCAAGGCTTTCGATACTGTGATCACTAGATAATAGCTCAATTTCCCTTTTCTCTTCTTTAGATATGTTAGAGAGTATTTCCCCACCTGATGCTCGGATTATGAGTGCGTCTCTCAGCGTTTTTAGCAAATCTTCTGCAAATCGCTTTGGACTTACACCCTTAAGGCTTGCTTCATTTAGTGTCTCGAGACACATCTTGGTATCTTTTTTGAAAATTGCTGAAACTGTCTTTCTTAAAAGTTGCTTGTCCAGTAAACCTAAAATTCTGGTTGCTTCTTCATGTTTTATATCTGTACCGAAGGTTGCAACAAGCTGATCTAAAAGGCTCAACGCATCGCGCAGGCTTCCGTCGGATTCTTGGGCTATCAAATAGATTGTTTCTTCTTTGATGTTAATGTTCTCAGTAGAAGTTACCAGCTTTATCCTGTCCTTTATCTTATCCGTTGAGACCTTTTTAAAATCGTATCTTTGACAGCGTGAGAGTATGGTAACAGGGATCTTTTGAACCTCAGTGGTAGCAAGTATAAAAAGCACGTGGGGAGGAGGCTCTTCCAATGTTTTAAGTAAAGCATTAAAGGCGGATTGAGAGAGCATATGAGCTTCATCGATTATATATATCTTTGTTTTTCCTGATGAAGGTAGGTATTTGACGTTCTCAATAATTTCCCTTATGTCTTTTACCCCTGTGTGAGAAGCTGCGTCAATTTCAATAACATCGAGAGAATTCCCTTCAGAAATTTCTTGGCAGTTCGTGCACTCTGAACATGGAAGATTCGTAGGTCCGTCTTTGCAGTTAAGTGCTTTTGCGACTATCCTTGCGGTGGACGTTTTTCCCACACCCCTGGGTCCCGAAAATATAAACGCATGAGCCGTCTTTCCGCTTGATATAGCGTTTTTCAGGGTTTGGATTATATACTCCTGCCCAATTACATCATCAAAGACTTTTGGTCTCCATTTTCTTGCAAGTACAAGGTATGACATGATTTTTCAAAACCAGCTAGCCAGGTTAACCGCAACGCTCAGGAGGATTTGCTACCGTTGCTCCCTTCCAGGCCTGGCGGGATTCACAAGCTCCTGCCGTACGGGCCTAGCTAACTGGAACTCTATTTTTTATTCATGGCGGAGAGGGTGGGATTTGAACCCACGAGAGAGCTATTAACCCTCTACACACTTTCCAGGCGTGCACCTTCGGCCGCTCGGTCACCTCTCCAGCTAATAATATGTTTTTCGAAATTCTAACATCACGAATTTAATTATTCAAAAAACGAGCTGAAAGTTTTCTTAATATATTAATGGATTGATGACCTTAACCTAAAGTTCTTCGTCTGAGGTTGAAAAGAAAAATCCGGGTCTATGATCCCAAGGCTCTCTACCAAAACGCCGGAGGGAGGCAAAATTCAGGAATATTTTCTTGGAATTGATAGTAGTTGCAAAGAGAGCATCTTCTCCAGTAAGTGAGAGGAGAGCCAATGGATCTGCTTTAAATGAGAATTGCCGCAATGCTACAAAAGGCAGAGAATGATAGTGTTATAAAGAAAATATCCCTAAAGTTTTTGTAAGCTATTTCAACCCGCCAGTCATTTCCCTTTATATTCACACTTACAAATGTCCTTTCTAACATAAGCGATTACATTTAAGATGTCATTCTCTGATAGTATGCCACCCCATGCGGCCATCATCGGGGACTTTCCGACGGATGCGCCACCCTCCGTTATTACTTTGAGTAAATGCTCATTACTGAGTGTTGACACATAGTCTGCATCGCTCAGGTTCCTAGGTTTGGGATCTAACGCTGCTGCCGCGGCTCCATCCCCTTTACCTTCAGGCCCATGGCAGGCCGCGCAATTGGCCTGGAAAATCTCCTTTCCCTTTGCGGGATCGCCCTCGGGTTCGGCTTTTGCGAGTACTGCTCCTATTGAATTGTGGGGGTTTTCATTGAGTCTTGCCTCATCATTACTACTTCTTGCGGAGACACTCATTGGCGCTAGTAGTACGACGGTGGTTGCCAACAAGACAAACAACGCATATGCGGTTTTGGACATCTAAGATCCTCCTTAGGTTTGTTGAATGATTTTCAATACCTTGCTTCGATTAGCACTTATTTTAACTGTATATTTAGTTTTGTTAAGCATTGGCTTATTTTTAACTAGTGAATTCCTTGTAGCTTGCTACAGGGTTTCCGCAGGCGTGTCATTGCGAGCACTTCGACTGGCTCAGTACAGGCTCTAGCGAAGCAATCTGCTAGGTTAATACTATAATGGAATGGGTGATCAAACGCTCTGCCAATGCCGAAGGAGATTGCTTCGAGACTTTGTAAGTCTCTCGCAATGACGGTTCAGACGTTCAGTTTGTAATTTGATACCCTGTAAATTGCTGTGGGGAGTTTCGCCAGTAGTGTAACAATTGAAATGTTGGGAGATACGATTATTATAACAGGATCATAACCATGCACTTTGTAGACGTTGACATCAGGGGAGGAGTGGCGGAAGTTACTTTAAACAGACCGAAGGTGAATGCGATAAACGAGCGAGTGGTTCACGAACTTGCACAATGTCTTAACGAAGTTCGAGGGGATGACACGGCGAAGGCTTTAATCCTGACGGGTGAAGGCAGCTTCTTCTCCTTCGGGTTTGATGTTCCTGAATTATATAACTATGAAAAGAAGGATTTTACCGAATTTATGTTGAATTTTTCAGACATGCTAAGAAACGTCTTTCTGTTTCCGAAGCCGGTCGTAGCGGCATTGAATGGGCACAGCATCGCGGGGGGCTGTATTCTAGCTCTGGCGTGTGATTACAGATTAATGGTCGCTGAAAAGGCAAAGATTTCCTTAAATGAAATCACTTTTGGGTCAACCCTTTTTTCTTCAGCCGTCGAGATGCTGAGATTCTTGGTTGGATCAAGAAATGCTTCGACAATCCTTTATTCCGGACGAATGTATTCTGCTGACGAAGCGCTTCGATTAGGATTAATCGATAAAGCGGTGGCAAGGGAGGAACTTCTGAATTCTGCTCGTAGTATTGCCGAAGCTCACATTAATACAGACGCTCCTGCATTTAAGGGTATTAAATATCTTTTGAGAAATCGAGTTGCCGATTACATAAAAGGTAGTGAGAAAGACTCTGTCCTAGAGTTTGTAGACATTTGGTATTCTGAAAGTGTTCGTGCCAGTCTCAGAAAGATTGTTATTAAAGACTAGAATTCAATACTAACTATTTGATTATCATGCTTAACTCTTATGTTAGTGAAATGATGGAGAAAGCGAGGAGTCAACGCGATGATTAAGGACTGGGATATTATCAAATCCAAGAGGTTGAACTCTTATAGGATATTTTCAACTAGAATGGATATAGGTAAATCGCCTGTCACTGGCAAGGAGCACGATTTTTATATAATCGAAGCGCCGACATGGGTTAACGTGGTCGCAATCAGCCCTGATGACGAGATTCTTTTAATTAAGCAATATCGTCATGGTATCAGATCTGTGACATTTGAAATACCGGGGGGCATGGTAGATCCAGGAGAGTCTCCGCTTGACGCAGCCAGAAGAGAATTACTGGAGGAGACTGGTTTTAGTTCAAATGACTGGGTATTGATTGGTCATGTTCATCCAAATCCCGCAATTCAAGACAACGTATGCTTTACCTATTTGGCAAGGAATGCTGAACAGATAGGGAAGCCAAAACCTGAGGGGACTGAAGATATAGCTTCATTTTTGATTCCCGCCAGCGAAATAATAAATTTGGTATCCAACGGGGAAATTACTCACGCCCTCGTCATTTCGGCATTTTATTGGTACTTGTTACACGTTAAAGTCAGAACGACTCCCTAAGGATGTGGAATCTTGTTCAAAATACCAAATCAGAGCTTTAATTAATTACGTTAGTATTTAACGTGATAGGTTATTGTTGGTCACTGCTTGCCCTGACGACCTTACTTGCCTGAGGTCCTTTTGGACCCTCGACGGCTTCGTACTCTACAACTTCACCATCCGAAAGTACTTTGTATCCCTGTCCTTCAATAACGCTGTAATGGACAAACACATCTTTGCCCCCATCATCTGGCTCTAAGAATCCGTAACCCTTAGAGCTATTAAACCATTTTACTTTACCCTTTAACAAATGAAAACACCTCCTGACTAAGCGTGCATTTAATATCTCACAGTTTAAATCATTTGTCAATCAGTTTTTTTCAATAAACTAAGTTTATTGCATATCATAGAAACTTGCATAGTGTCAGACTCCCGGGGCTCGATACTCAGCATAAAATATCTATTATTTAATGATCGATGTAAATGTTCCTATCGCTGTCAAATTTTGTCAGTCAGATTTTAATGCCACGAGTGTCCGATGGTTATAACGCTAATTTTTCAAGTCTCTAACTTGATTATTTAAGTCTAGTTGTGATAATATAAGGCCTAATACAGGGCAGGTGGCGAAACTGGCAGACGCGACGGCCTCAAAAGCCGTTGGGCATTGCGCCCGTAAGGGTTCGACTCCCTTCCTGCCCAGTCCTAAACATGATGCCAGAATGAAGTAGAGGCGTTCAATTGAACGCCCGTGGTACGTAAAGTTCGTGTCTCAGGGATAATTGGTCGATTGAAGGAATAAATAAAACGACAACTCAATATCTGGGCATGGAGGGGTCATGCTTTTCTGCCCATGAATCGATGCCACCGCCGAGATTTTTTACCTTCTTGAAACCCATGTGCCTCAGAAACCTGGTTGCCTGTAGACTTCTCATTCCATGATGGCAATGAACTATGATATCATCTGCCGTGTCAAGTTCGTTGATCCTAGATGGCAAGTCACCCAATGGTATTAATTTAGAACCGTTTATCTTGCATATTTCATACTCATGTGGCTCCCTCACATCCAGTATCACTAAGTTGTTGCTTTTATTCGACAGAATGTCCTTGAATTCATCGACTGTAATCTCGATGTCGGAAACATCTCCCATTACGTCGGGGTCGCCGCGTCCAATTCCGCAGAATTCCTCATAATCGATGAGTTTCGTAATTGTCGGATTTTTACCGCAGATGGGGCAATTTGGATCCTTTCTGAGTTTTAACTCCCTAATTTTCATCTCCATCACATCTAAGAAGAGAAGCTTTCCAATTAAAGGTTGACCTTTACCGATGATGAGCTTGATCGCTTCAGCAGCTTGCAGAGTCCCGATAATACCGGGAAGTATTCCTAATACCCCACCTTCTGCGCAGCTTGGTACCATCCCCGGTGGAGGGGGCTCAGGGTAAAGGCATCTATAGCACGGCCCTCTCTTTGCGTCGAATACGCTCACCTGCCCTTCGAATCTAAAAATGCTTCCATAGACATTTGGTTTCCCCAGGAGTACACATGCATCATTTACCAAGTAACGGGTAGCAAAGTTATCTGTTCCATCGATTATGACATCGTAATCCTCAATTATTTCCATTGCATTACCGGATGTTAGCATCGTGTTATAAGTCTGAACGCTGATGTCCGAATTAAGCTCAATGAGTCTTTCTTTTGCAGATTCGACCTTTAGCTTACCGATGTTTTCTTCACTGTGTATAATCTGCCTTTGAAGGTTGCTGAAATCCACCACATCAAAATCGAGGATCCCAAGTTTACCAACTCCGGCGGCGGCTAAATACAATGCTAACGGAGAACCGAGGCCCCCGGCTCCTATACACAGGACCTTGGATTCAAGCAGTTTCTCCTGCCCTTCAACCCCTACCTCAGGCATTATCAAATGTCTGCTGTAGCGACTGACTTGCTCTTTAGTGAGATTCATCGACTAATACCATCCGTTTTAATGATTTTGAGGATTAATAAAATATAACACAAACATTAAAATTTCAAATTTAATGTTTGATCGTGGCTGTTGAGCCGATTCCTAATACATGTTTCGATTCATAAGAGGGCTTATAGATTCATCTGTCTACGATTTATAAACGGGGCATGAATTTGGTCCTTCTTATAGTTGCCGGTCAGGGCATAAATTATGATGTTGATACCTGTTCTGAAAGCGAGCTCTCTTTGAGATTCGCCCCCCGGAATGCATTCATATTGCCACCTGCCGAATTCATCTTCAGACCATGCACCACCCAGGTCATTCCGCGAGTAGATTAATGCGGTTCTCTCTTCATCTTCAAATGTTATTCCCTCGAGATAGGGTTTAATTATTCTGCGGCCGCTCGGCATGCTGAGAAGGTAAAAGGATCTATATAAGACATGGTCCCTTGGGATTCTCTCAAGTGAGTATTCCGGGAAAATCCTATCTGTTTCTAAACGAATCCCGTTGTCAAAAGCCGAATTTTCTTCACCTGATACGTCATCGATCAGCAAAGTTCCTCCAAGTGTCAGAAATTTTCGGATTCTTTTTATTTCCGATTCAGAGAATGGTTCAAAAGAACCCCTTCCGGCTAAATAGAGAAATGGGAAATGAAAAAGGTCCGGTGAATCAATCTCTATTTCCCTTTTTTGGAAAGACGCTTTTACGCTCGTTCTTAAGTCCAGTGTGGACATTAGCCTCCTGTATGCCCTGGGCCTGGGATCCCATTCGCCATTGTACTTTACCTGCGCGAAATAGAATTCGGATGCTCTATACGTAGCACTTAGAGGCAAATTTATGGATAAGAGACCTCCGGTGAGAAATAGATTCAAAAATTCCCTTCGCGTTATCACTATTGTTTAATATTGATGAGTTAGCCTCCGGTGTCAAGCGAAAATTGCTCTGATGCGGGCTGAAATCATCTGCACTTAGGCATTTGATAAATCCAGGGGTATTGGTTAACTTAGTCGCCAATGGCTGAGGTTGACGTAAGAAAAAGGACTCTTGCCGAGTACAGGGTTGAATTTCCAGTAACGAAGAAATTCATTTATCTCGACCATGCCGCAGTTGCTCCATTGTCAAAAAGGGTGAAGGATACCGTAAATAAATTCTTAACAGAAGCGACGGAGTCGGCATTTTTTAAATATAGCTACTGGATGGGTAGAGTCGAGGAAATCAGGGGGCACTGTGCCGAATTGATTGGTTCTCGGAAAGAGGAAATTGCGTTCATCAAAAATACATCTCATGGTATTTCATTAGTTGCTGAGGGGCTTGATTGGAGGGAGGGTGATAACGTTATCATTTTTGAAAAAGAGTTTCCCTCTAACATTTATCCATGGCTCAATCTAGAGAGAAAGGGCGTTAAAGTGAAGTTTATTCCTGCAAGGGGGAATATGATTTACATAGATGATATCGAGAAAATGATAGACGCAAATACGCGACTCCTTTCTATTAGCTCGGTACAGTTTTCAAACGGATTTAGGGTTGATTTGGAAAGGTTGGGTGAACTGTGTAGGAGGAGAAAGGTTTTACTTTTTGTAGACGCGATTCAGAGCTTAGGAATAGCCCCAATGAATGTAAGTGAGTTAGGAATCGATTTTCTTGCGTCGGACGGACACAAGTGGCTGCTCGGCCCGGAAGGGGCCGGGATATTTTATTGCAGACATGAACTTGCCGAGCTATTAGCACCTTCTCTGATAGGGTGGAAGAGCGTTGTAAATGAGAACGATTACGATCATGTAGACTTTCGACTCAAAACCAATTCGCTCAGATTTGAAGAGGGTTCACTCAATGTTATGGGAATCATGGCTCTTGGCGCGGCGGTTGATCTACTTCTTGAAGTCGGGATTGACAGGATCAGCGAAAGGATACTTGACCTTGGAGATTTGATTGTTGAGGAAACTGAGAAGAGGGGAGCGGAAATTAGATCACCAAAGGGTAGAAAGCACAGGGCTGGAATTAATTCTATAATGGGAAATTTTGATCCTATTGGTGTTAAAGATAGATTAAGGGCTCTTGGTATATTGGTTAATGTTAGGAGTGGGGCGATTCGCGTGGCACCTCATTTCTATAATACGGAGGATGAGATACTGAGGTTTTTTTCTGAGTTGGATAAACTAATGTGATTTCTGTGTGGTGCGAACAGGGTTCAAGAATTTTGTTCGTGAACATTAGCCGCTTCTGCTAATCATAATCAGTGGGCATGATGTTTCGCGTGCAATCTGTAAGGTTAATTTCCCAAATTTCTTACGTCTGCGCGCGAGGCGCTGAAGCCCGAGTATAACAAGATCGCTTTCGGCAGCATTATTCATGATTTCTTTCATAACGTCGTTGTTAAGAGCAATCTTCACTTTGGGAACGCCTGGAACTTCGTCGTTGGCTAGTTTGCTGAGGTTTTTCCGCGCCCTGTCGAATTCACCCTGTGAAGCGTTTTCGGGTAATACCCGAATGAATGTTATCTCCCTTGGACTAGTCCTGTAGAGGCTCCCAAGTAAACGTGCGCGAACCTCATCATGATCGCCCCGGCCTCCAATAGGAACCAGTATTTTGTTCACCTCGGATAATCGCCATCCCTGTGGGGCGCGTAAAATAACAACATCGCTGTCCACAGAGCTCATCAGCTCCTCAAGGTTTCTCTCGGTAAAGTCTTCGTTAAGATTGCTGAGTCCCAGAAGAATACTTTGACATTGATGGGCGCGAGAAACTCGTATGATCTCGGGCCATGGCCTTGGCGCCACGGACGTGAGTGCCTCTGGTGAGAGACCAGCCGAAAAAGAAGCTATGAGTGCTTCACGCAGGACAGCCTGAGTATCCACTAATTGTTTGGGTAGATTTTCTGGATCCCACTCTTCTGGAGCGGGAACCACCGATAGTAATAGGACTCTTCCAAAATTGGGCGGTGCGAGTGCATTTGCGAGTTTTACCATCGCCTCTGCGTTAGATGGATTTGCGATTGGAACCAGTACAAGGGGATTCCTTCCCCGCAATCTAGCAAGTTTCGGATCTATCGCCTGTGTAAGCGCGTCGACGATTCGGGCTCTTCTGGCAAAGATAACCAAAAATAAGATCCCTCCTATTCCAAGTGCAATGCTGATTATCAAACCCGCCAGGGGTACTGCGATTCCCTGAAAGACCGCAAGACCTATACATGTTGTTAACCCAATTGCAGGGATCAGTGGAAACCACGGTGTTCTAAAGTGCCGTTGAGTAGGATCGCCACGTCGTCTTGCAACAATAGAGATCCAGTGAGCAACCCCAAATGATATCAGAAAAACTAGGCTTGCAGCAGCTCCGGCTACTGCTACATTTGGAATGATGATGACGATGGCCGCCGTTATGATGGTTGTGGTAATTATGGCAGGAAGCGGAGTGCCATAAGTAGCGTTAAGGGCGCCTAGGGTTTGTGGGAGCGTCCTATCGCGTGCCATTGTAAATGCGAACCTAGATGATGCAAGCAGATTCGCATAGAGCGCGGACAGCATGGAAAAGATCCCGGCAAATATGACAAGCCAGTATCCAAACCGACCGAGATAGTTTTGAGCGGCAATGGCAACGATTTCTTCGGGATTCTCGCTGCTTAGGGTAAGAATCGACTGTCCAGATTTTATACCAACCGTGGCGATGAAGAACAGCAATGGAAGATAGATAGCAAGCGCAATTACCAATGAAACTAGCATCGCCCTCGGGATTGTTTTTTGCGGTTCACGAACTTCACCCCCTATTGCGGCGATAAGGTCGAATCCCTGAAGGGCAATGAATGTGTATCCCATGGCTTGAATTAATCCCAATATGCCGTATGGCAAGAAAGGTTCTAGCCTGGCAATCATTTCTCCGGTAGGCTGTCTATTAAAAGCTATATATCCCCCCACGACAAGGACGGCGAAAACCAGTACTTTACCGATGTTTGCCCATTGCCCTCCGCTGACACCCTTCCTGATCAGACCATAGGCATAAAAGGTCGTGGCACTCAGGGCAAACAGAGTAACAGTGGCTCCTCCGGTAATCCATGGCGGGGAGGGACCAATTACCCAGCTCCATAAATTATCTATCAGGATTACTGCAAAAGTAGCGAATCCAATCGCATAAAGTACCGCTGCGACGATTGACGCAAACCAAATCACCCAACCAACCGCAAATGCAACCTCGACTGACACTACCTTCTTTGCGAATGTGTATGTGCCTCCAGACTCCGGAAATGTTGTGGACAGTTCGGCAAAGCTTAATGCGGTTATTAAGGCGATCAGGCCATTGAGTGCAAATGCAATGATAGCCGCAGGCCCAGTAGTTGCGAATGCAACGCCGGCCAGGGCAAGTATGCCTCCGCCAACTATAGCACCAACGCCAACTCCAATCGTGCCCATCAGACCAAATTGGCGTTGCCCATGCATATTGCTATTCATTTCTGTCACGAATTATCTCTGTATCCAGTTGTGAATGATTCTATTTGCTTTGGCGTAAATTGGGAGTATGTGTAATTGACATTAAAGGGAGAAAACTTAATCCGTTAGATGTCTACCCGTCTGAATGTTGATTTCAAATTCCAGTCTTGATGTTGCTTGACCCCCCCTATAGGTCCCCGAAATCGGTGCAGCAGATTCAGGAGTAATGCCCGATGCCAACGCAACATGGGTATTAGATACCGCCAACCCGAAACTAGGATCGAATCCCCGCCATCCACCGCCCGGTATGTAAACCTCTGCCCATGCATGCAGATGCTTTTCGGTATTTGTCGACTCTCCGTCCTTGTATCCGCTCACAAATCTCGCAGCTATTCCCAAAGCACGGCAGGAATCTATAAATAGTACGACCAGGTCTCTGCAGGCACCTTTTTTATTGGCCAGGGTAACTTCAGGAGGGTATGGATCTCCGCTTTCTCTAAAAATATGCTCAAAATTATTACAGATATACAAGCTAAGAGTTCTTAGAAATGCCGGTGTTTGATTATTTGCCTCCGCTGATATATCGGTAGCTAATTTGTTAACCTCCGCATTTATGCTATCGCGGCGTTGATATGGAATCAAAAAAGGCCTGTAATAATCTGGATAGGATATAGGCAAATTAAGTGCTTCTTCGCTGTGTACTATGAAGTCAAAGGGATTTTTCCTGAGTGTCTCGACGACGGAACTAGTAGAAATTGTCAGCTCATTGTGCAAGCCCTCGAACCACAGAGATATGGTGTCATTGCCCTCAAGATCGATGCAGTCTGATTTTCCTACGTGAGGTGGTTCCACTCTTATTGCGAATTTGTGGAGCTTTTGTGAGCAATCGCTTCGGGGCCTTAAACGAAGTGTGTGTGGCTCAAGAAAAACCTGTTTATTGTATTTATATCTCGTGATATGGCTGATCTTAAAAATCATATGATTTAGATATGGTTTTTCTTCGGTATCTTCGATAACGCCTTCGGTATCCAATCGGAAGAGATTTCAGATACTGAGTTTTTAATGCGATCCTGCCACCATTCGGAAATATGTATTAAATTTCGCCTTTCGTAACGTTCTTCCACTACAACGTAGGTGCCCTTTTGGTATATAACGACATCGATCGGAAAATCTACATCGGAGGCGCTTGTTCTAGTGGCGTCAAAAGCCAGATACCCTATCTTCAAGGCTGTCTCTATATTGGATTCGTATGTTAGGGCACGATCCAGGATAGGTTTTCCAAAGCTGGATTCGCCTATCAAGTAATAGGGGGTCCCCTGTCCCACTTCGACCCAGTTCCCTTGAGGATACAGGAGGTAAAGTTTGTGTTCCCTGTCCCGTTCCAACTGGCCTCCTATGATCGAATAGAGATTAAATTGGAGTCCACTTTCTGCTAACGCCTTTTTATCCTCATCGGCTACCCGCCTAACCATAGTTGCAAATGCGTTTACGGCTTTATAGAGTTTATCGAAATTCTCATCGCTTTCCTCAAGAACCTCGCTGAAATATGTGAGGGCCTTGTCACGCGATGATCTGAGTCCCGAGGTCATAAGGAACATTGAGTGGTTACCATGCTGGTGAATAGTTACCTTACGTGCGGTAATACACTCGGAACCACTTGTCACAAGGGTGTCTGCAATTCCAACTAGGCCATCTTTTACTTTCATTCCAACACAAAAGGTCATTCTGCGGTTTCCTTAAATTGAGTGATTCCAGATACCGGTCGGAACGCAAAGAACGTTTCAAAGATTGAATCTCCTACCTGATTTAGTCTGGATTGAAAATTATCTAGATATTCATGTAAACCAGTTGAAAATATTTCGCTGATTTGTGTATAGTCAAATTCTGAGCGTAAGCGACCGAGATTTCGCTCAGCAGGATTCTGAAATGTGCCTGGCTTCGAGCCGGTTATTGATTTAATTGATTCCTCAGCCTTGATGAGACAGTAATGTATCGACCTTGGGAACTCCCTGTCAAGTATTAGGAACTCGGCCACCTTTTTATGATAAATACGGCGATGTTTCTTACGATACATCTCGAATGCGCTGGCCGATTTCAGTAATGCTGCCCATTGGAGATTGTCAAAAGGGCTTCCCACATCATCGGGCCTTGGCAGCAGAATAAAGTACTTGACGTCAAGTATTCGTGATGTCTTATCTGCTCTCTCGAGCAACCGTCCAAGCCTTGAAAAATGCCATGCTTCGCCGTGAGACATGGTCGTATCCGTTAATCCGGTAAATAGGTGGCTTTCCAATTTAACCTTCGTATAAAAATCGTGTGTATTCTTCACGTCTTCGCTGCCTGACATGGCATCTCGAACCATGAAGTAGAGTTTGTTAATTTGCTCCCACATCTCAGAGGATATAATCTCCCTGATAGTCCTGGCGTTCTCCCGGGCTTTGATAAGTGTTGACAATATGGAATTGGGATTCTTAGTATCAAAGGTAAGGAATTGTATGACGTTTTCCCTTGTCGGCTCGCCGTAATGTTCATAGAAGATCTCTCTGTCTCCCGTCGTTATAACGAGCGGCTCCCATTGTTCTTCAGCCTCTACTGGCAGATCAAGTATAAGATGAGTGTTGACATCGATAAATCTGGCTACATTTTCTGCCCGTTCGATATACCGACTCATCCAATATATTGAATCAGCGACACGGCTAAGCATAATATTTCATCTCGTTAAGTTCATTTAATTTTCTTGCCAGTCTTTCAATGACCGATTCATCGAACATTCGGTCAGATCGATTTAGTAATTCGCCCTGTCAAGCACCCACGTGTCCTTGCTTCCCCCTCCTTGAGATGAGTTAACAACCAGAGATCCCTTCTTTAAAGCTACCCTAGTTAGACCCCCGGGAACGACATAGATATCTTTTCCATAGAGGACATAGGGGCGCAGATCGACGTGTCGCCCTTCGAGGTGATCTCCAACCAAGACGGGTACGCGCGAGAGTGTAAGAGTTGGTTGAGCAATGTAATTGCGTGGGTTTTTATTGATTCTCTGGGCAAAATCATGCAGTTGATCGGTACTTGAATGAGGTCCAATCAGCATTCCATACCCCCCCGATTCATTAGCAGACTTGACGACAAGATTACTCAGGTTTTCCAATACGTATTTACGCTCTTTTTTTTCCCAGCACACGTATGTCGGCACATTCGGTAAAATGGGTTCCTCACCCGTGTAATACCTGATGAGCTTGGGAACATAGGCATAGATCACCTTGTCGTCGGCGATTCCCGTGCCAGCGGCATTCGCCATTGCCACACGGCCAGATTTATACACATCCATGATTCCCGCCACACCCAACATCGAGTCACTTCGGAACGCCGAAGGATCCAGGAAATCGTCGTCTATTCTTCTGTATATTACGTCAACACTTTTGAAACCCATCGTTGTTCTCATGAAGACAGAACCGTCTGAGACGATTAGGTCGCTGCCCTCAACGAGCTCTATGCCCATTTGCTGGGCCAGGAACGAATGCTCAAAATAAGCGGAGTTGTATATTCCAGGTGTAAGGAGAACTACATTTGATGCCTCAGCCATCGAGGGGGAAATGTACTGCAGTGTTTCCAAAAGCCGTTCCGGGTAATCATCCACGGGTCGTACGTTTGATGCCTCGAAGACAAGCGGGAAAGTTCGCTTAAGCACCTGCCTGTTCTCTAAGACATAGGACACTCCAGACGGGCATCTTAGATTATCCTCTAGAACATAGAACTGTCCATCTCTATCGCGAACTATGTCGATACCGGAGATGTGACACCAAATCCCCCTAGCGGCCCGCAACCCGATGCATTCTTTGCGAAAGCATTTACCTCCGACTAAGAGTTCAGTCGGGATTACTCTATCCTTAATTATCCTCTGGGCATTATAGATATCATCGATAAAAAGATTAAGTGCATAAATTCTCTGCTTTAATCCTCTCTCTATCAGTTCCCAATCGTCAGGCGCTATAATGCGAGGTATTATGTCGAAGGGAAAAATCTTCTCTATTCCCGATTCATTGCCGTAGACAGTGAATGTAACTCCCATGTTAAAGAGTGCTACCTCGGCAGCCCTTTGTCTCTTCTGTAATTCTCCTTCTGGAAAGGACTGTAATCGGTCTATAAGGATTTTCGTTCCGGCACGCGGTGTACCCCTAGCCTCGAACAGCTCATCATAATGCCCTTCTGGATCGTAAGTTTGAATGTTCATTTCAATAAGGGATATATCCCAATTGTTTTATTTTTTCTTGAGTCGCCGCAATAAATGGTGGTTCCGCTCTTCGCATCTTTGAGCGCGAAGTCCCGATAACTATATCTGCGCGTTCAATTTTCTCTTTCTGTTTTTTGACTTCGGTGTTGAGATCAAAAATGCGTACAGTCTTTTTAATAAAGCTCCTCGACAATACCAATTCCCCTGCCAACCATTGCCATATTAGATTATTGGTTTAGAATTTTACTTTAATTCTGAATTTTGAAAAGGTTAGCCTTCCGCTTATAAGGTTCATCAGTAATTTCAGTGTGAGGCTCTTAAGAACTATATGAGTTGGGTGAGTTTTATTCGATTTTTGTTCGTGGGTAACCGAAGAATTCGGCATGATAAAAATTTCTAATAGGGAGGGTGGCTTGCCAAAACTTACAATAAACTTAACAATGGATGTCGAAAGGGAGCCTGATGGTGGCATTGATGAACCATTAATAAATAAACTCGCTTCTGATTTGGGTGATGTTATTGTGGGGTTGGTCAATGCGAAGAAGGAGATTTTCGGTACGGTAAATCTATTTGTTAATGGACAGCAGCTCAGCTCGGTGAATTTTGATTGAATGCTGTCGTTTCTCATCGTAGATGTAGTGCATTTTGAATAGCTAATTGATAAGACTCCTCGGATAGGCGCTAAGGATCCATTCAATATTCTATTTAGTGTATCGATCGAGTATTTTTCTTATCAAATCCGTATCTAGATTTCTTTCAGTAGATATTTCAAGCTATCGAGCATATGAGTTATTAGGGGTTTTGACAGACGAGTTCACTTTCGATCGCCACATGAATAATATTTCCGGAATGAAGATTCAATGCCAGATAGTTTATCGATTCAAGCTGCTTTGGATGCATCGGTCTGATTTACATTTAGATTAAATGGCTTACTTGCCTCACCGGAGTAGAGACTTAAATGGGGGAAAGGAATCTCGATGCCCTTCTCGTCAAAAGTGTTCTTAATTCTCCTCCTGAGTTCCCTACCTACTTCCCATTGTTTTAATGGTAGCGTCTTAATCATGCATTTGATTGTCACTTCTGAATCACCAAAGTCATCGACGCCAAGAATTTGAAGTGGTTCCAGTATAAGCGGGCCAAAGTGTTCATCCTTAGATAAAACTTCTCCAATTTCGCTTAGCACTTTCATTACATCATCTACATTCTCCTTGTATGCGACACCAACGTCGACTACATAGCGAGACCATCCCTTGCTTCGGTTGGATAACGTCTCTATGGTACCGTTTGGGAAAATATGTACCGTTCCCTCTAAATCCCTGATGACAATTGTCCTGAGGTTGATCTCTTCTACAAGTCCGCCTGTGCCATTGATTATCCCCACGTCGCCGACGCGAATCTGGTTTTCCAGAAGGATAAAGAAGCCACTTATAATGTCCCTTACAAGATTCTGTGCTCCAAAACCAACAGCAAGTCCTACGATGCCGGCGCCTGCAATGATCGGTGCTATATCCATCCCTACTTCCCTAAGTATCATCATGAGTGAAATTAACAGTACAGCTATAAGGGCTACTTTCCTCAATAAGTTCCCAAGGGTATTCAGCCTTTTTTCTGTTTCTATCGCGGCTATGAATTCTCTTTCACGACCTGCTATTAATTTCTCAATTTTTCCAATTATGATGTAGGAGAATTTCAGGACTACCAAAGCTCCTATCATAATTAATATTATCCTGACGCCTGACGTTATAAACCAGGTGATGAATTGGTCTAAAAAAGCCGGGTTTAGAAACTTTGATGTAACATTACTCATTATACTTACCCCCTTTTTGATAATTTTTTAAAGTTACTCGGATAATTCTAGATACAAAATCACTCATCGTTTATGTGAGAAGTTCATTTACTTGGATTGTTCTTCAGTGGTAGCATGTAAATCGTGATTTTATTATAACTTATAAGAGAAAAATCTGAAGCGTTAAGGGAGGGCTGAGAAACACGAAAAAGCAGAACATGTCTGTGGTGCCTGTAAGGACGGGCTGTTTCTTATTTCTTGATTAAATTCTCAGGCTTCTTCCCATAGTAAGAATCGTTTAAGTAGATAAGGCTTATTGCGCTCAAAGATCCGGGCTTGTTCCTGTACAACTTCTTCGGCCTCATAGCTATCCATGTTCATTACCTGCTGACAGTAGCTTCTAGTGCGTCCAAAATATAACGGAGTAACAATGTCAACAAGCCGACGCTTATTTCTTTGCCAAAGCTGATATACGTATGCGAAGTTATATAGTATTTTGCTCCAGAGATCTGACTCAAAGACCTCCTCTTTTCCATTAGTCCAGCTCTCGTGTATCTTGTCTAGCCTACCCATGGTTTCATCATCCAGGATCTCCTGATACATCGGTCGAAAATGCTTGAAACCTTCTACAAATTCGTCATGCAGATTTTCGAGACTGACCGAAACCGGTTCCAGTTCAGGCTCTTCTTCTTTCTTATTATTTATCTGAATGGCTCTAAATTGATTATTCCTTTCCCAGTTGTTCTCATATTTACCCATAAGATAGAAAAGTGTGCTGACTACCTGTCTGAACATTGGACCAAGATCTGTAGCTGGATCCTTGGCATTGTGAATCTTGGTACCGAGGTATGTTTGGACAACTTTGAATCCTTCATTTATGGCACATGTAGTCATCCAGACGTCGATCCCGAATCTGGCAACGTCTGTATCCCATACATCTTCTTTCACGTAAAACGCTGCTAACTCAGGAGAAAAACCAAAGTCACCCCCGATCGGCTGCCGCACATCAACGCCGTATAGGGCCCTAGTCATTGGATATACGATCTGATTGGTTATTGTTCCGTCGAACTTGTGCCTTCGGTAATAGGGAGCGACGAACCCTGCGGAATTATTAATAATGGGCTCAAGCATTAACTTTATCCATTCTGGCGTTATACTCCTCAAATCTGCATCAAAAACCGCAATTGCCTTCGCGTTTAAGATCATAGCTAATTCAAAGACCGCTCTGAACGACGTCCCTTTTCCTGGAAGCCCTCGATAGATTGTGACCCTTCTCTGAATGTTTTCAGGTATAGATGCTTCGTATGCATGTTCCCGTGTGTCATCAAGAGAGCCTCCGTCACTGACAAATATTGCAGATTTATATTTCGGAAAGTGCTGGGCTAATCCCTTACCAACCTGCTCAATGACAAAACCAAGCGTATCTTCGGTGTTATAACATGGAATTCCAACCAAGATATCGACCGATTTAATTTTATCTACCCACATGTGTACGTTTTCCCTGAGGGCTGAACCATATTTCTTGATGGCCGTCATAAAATAACTCCTGAATTCATCTTTTTCGTATAGATTATTATTAAAGTTACCCTAAATATTCATAAGTTTTAGATGGGAGGTCAAATGATAATATTTTCAGAATAATGAATAACCTTTTATGATACCATAATAATCCTCAAATCCATCACGTTCGTATTTGTAGGACCTGTGACGACCAAGTCTCCTAAGGGCTTGAAGAAATTGTAGGAATTATTCTCTCTGAGATATTTTTCCGCGACCATTCCTAGTTCCTTGGATCGTCTTACAGTTGACCCGTCTGCTATTGCACCCGCGGCTTCAGTAGGTCCATCCGTACCATCGGTGCCAGCACTTAGCATTACTACTTTTTCTAATCCGTCGATTGCAATCGCGGCCGCCAATGCGAATTCTTGATTGCGCCCGCCTAAACCGCTTCCTTTGATTTTAACCGTAGTCTCGCCGCCTGACACGACACATGCCGGCCGGCCAACCGGATTTCCAGTACTCAGAATCTCTTTCGCTATCGCTGCATGAACCTTTGCTACTTCCGTCGTTTCACCCTCAATGAATGAAGAGAGAATAAGAGTGTTATATCCAAGCTTATCTGCTTTCTCCTTCGCAGCGCTCAACGCTTGTTTATTACTTCCGATGATTACATTTTGAGTTCTTAAGAATATTGGATCATCGGCCTTCGGTGTTTCTCCAACTTCGCCACGGCATCCCTTTTCCAGGTATTCAAGAATCGATCTGGGAATCTCCCCATGTATCTTGTGCTTTTCAAGTATATTGAGACAGTCTGCGAATGTAGTTTTATCCGGTGCGGTAGGACCAGAGGCTATGCTGTCTAAATTATCTCCGATGACGTCTGACACTATCAAGGAGATCAAGGTTGAGGGATAAACAAGTCTTGCTAATCTCCCACCTTTGACTTTTGATATTTGTTTACGAAGTGCATTAATCTCATGTATGGTAGCGCCACAATCGAGTAACGCTTGAGTTAAGCGCTGCTTGTCTTCTAAGGTTATGCCCTCAGCCGGACAGGGCAGTAGAGCTGAACCACCGCCAGAGATCAAGCAAAACACCAGGTCATTTTCTCCGGTTTGTTTTAGTAATCGTAGAATTTGATTTGTACCTGCCAGCCCCGCCTGGTCCGGCACCGGATGGCCTGCTTCATTCACTCTAACAATCTTGAGTGGTACAGTGTGTCCGTATTTAACGTTTACCACGCCTCCCTTTATTCTGTCGCCCAACAAATCTTCAATCGCCTTGGCCATTGCGGCAGAGGCTTTACCCATGCCTATGATAAAAATGTTTTCATATGCTGACAGGTCGTACATCTTCCCATTAATATCTAATCTGTTATCTTCGACCGCCAGAATAAGTTTGATTGCATTGGCAGGATCGACCGACTTTATACCCCGTTTGAATATCGTTATGGCGTCCTGTCTCAATCTAGTTATGTCCATCTTTCTCGTGCTATGTTCTTTATGAGTTAGCTAAAAAAGAGCGATGTTTATCCGATTGTCATATCAGGTAGCTCTGAAATATTACGGCGAAGCTAAGAAATACGAAGAACCCAACAACATCTGTAACCGTGGTCAATATTATGCTGGAGGACTGAGCCGGATCCAGACCAAAGGTCTTCATCGCAATAGGGATTATTGCGCCCGCTAATCCGGCTACGATCAACGTAACAATCATGGCGAGACCAATAACTAAACCGAGATAGGGGTTTCCCTTCCATAGCCAAGAGATTAATGCCGTGACAAATCCAATTATTAGTCCATTGAATATTCCGATCTTTGCTTCTTTTATGAGTAGCATAGGCACATTGTTTGGGGAAATTTCCCTCATGACAAGACCCCTCATCACAACGGCGAGGGATTGAAGACCGGCATTCCCACTTTGTCCAGCGATTACGGGAAGAAACACAGCCAGGACCGCCATCTTCGCGATCGTGCCCTGGAAAAGAGAGACCACCGAGCCTGCTAAAAATGCCGTTGCAAGATTGATATGAAGCCATGGCAATCGCTTCCTAAGTGAGAACCATATCGAAGAATATGCTCGCTCATTCCCGCCCGCTCCAAACATCTTCTGTATATCTTCTGTAGCCTCCTGTTGCACATGACTAAGCAATTGATCCGATTTAACGATTCCGAGCAATTTATTGTCGTTATCCACCACCGGGGCGCCAAAGTACCTTCTAGATGAAAGCTGATTGGCGACCTCTTCGCGGTCGGTAAATGCATTTATAGTAAATACGTCCGTTATCATTACCGATTCAAGCCTTGCCTCTGGCGATGCTAATAGGAGGTCGCGCATATTTAAGACACCGACCAGGCGATTCTGATTGTCTATGACGTAAACATATGATGAGGTCTGATTTTGGATGGCTAATGATCGTATTCTCTGTATGGCATCTTTGACCTTTATATCGGTGTGGAATGCTATGAAGTTGGTTGTCATAATACTTCCGGCGCTGTCTACGGGGAATATCAGGAGCTCTTGAATCATGTTTCTGGTTTTGTTTGAAAGGCATTCCAAAAGCCTTTTCCGTATGTCCGCAGGAATGTTCACTATGATAGCCGCTCCCTGTTCTGGACTCAGATTCTCAACAATTTCCTTAAATGTATTAGTCGGAATTTCCTTCAGTAGAGCGGCAGCATAATTAACTTGAAGATTGCTGAAGATCTTTATTGACACTGACGGTGGAAGATTCTTTAATATTTCAATCGCTTCATCTTCGTCCATCGTTTCGAGCGCGCGAGTCGCTGTAAGCGGATCATATTCAAAAAATTTTTGTACATATGGCAGTAAGGGACTGTTTCCATTCATAATCTCAACACCTCCAATTAGCGCCAAAGGTCCAATCAGCCGATCTCAATTAATCAGTGATTTTGTCTACTTTTACTTTTACTCTTGGTGGTTCTATCTTTTCTACTGTGAGGCCTTTTGGGAAATTAAGGTTAGAGTCTGATATAGTTACGGTTTTGAGCCCGGCAGTGGCATTAGGGAGATTCAGTATCAAGGAAATTTCATTTTCACTCGTGAGAAAGAAGGATCGTCTAGGACCTAAAAACGTTACCTTGACCTCTTTGGGTTCTACTTCGGAAATTTTATATTCCGATTGTAAAGGAGCAGTCTGAATTGGGACGAGAAAAGATTCATATTCCAATCCAGACCCATATACGAGTACAAACCAGAGTGCGACCGTCAAAATAACGGCTATAACCTTTTCTTTAAAATGTTTCACCAAGAAGTCATTCAACACTGCAGTCTTGCTGGGCGGATGTATGTCTTCATAGAATTTGTGAAGGATAAGGCTCAATTGCTCGAAACCCACCTGCTTCAGAATTCCATTTCGGGCTACCGATATTGTCCCTCGCTCCTCCGAAACGACCAAACATAGCGCATCGGTGAATTCTGATAAACCTAAAGCTGCGGCATGTCTCGTACCATGGTAACGTAGCTGTTGAAAATTCCGTGATAGGGGTAGGTGGACAGAAAACATCGTAATTTTCCCGTTCTCTATGATGACTGCACCGTCATGACCTATTGAATGAGGGTCAAAAATGCTCTTCAAGAGTGGTTCGCTTAAGTCGCCGTTTAATTCAACCCCGCCTTCCAGGTGCAAATCTATTATATCCCTTCCCGGAAGAACTATTAGGGCTCCTACTCTATTATTAGCAAAATCGCTAAGGGTTTTTAGTAATATCTGTACTTCTCTTGGATAATCTGTGGATTTTGAACCCTTATTAAATCTTGGGTTTAACCCCAAAACAGCTATCCTTTCAAAAAGTCGTCTTAGCTCTTCTTGAAAAATCACAATTAGGGCTATTATGATTACGGCGAAAAAACCTTGAAGAACCGAATAAATCAGCACTAGATTGAACTGACGGGCGAGAAGGTATATTATGCTCATTATGATTATTCCGGAAAGTACAAATCCTGCCCTTGTTTTTTTAAACCAGAGAAGAACCGAATAAATCAGCAGCGACATAAAGGCTATATCGAAGAACCCTGCGAAACCTATTTGTTTAAAAAACGCTATTAAAAATTCGAAAAATTTTGAAATCTCTTCTTTCATTTCAGTTTAGATGATTAATGATTGTCTTTACTCATTTAGGATCTTGCTAAATTATACTATTTAGAACCGGTTATGTTCCCGCCGTGAATTAAATATTCATTATAACCGTTGGCTAAAAATAATTAATAGGGTTATCGGTGCTGTCAAAAGCTGTCGTATGGTTTCTCATTGTCTACCTTAGCCCGCGAACTTATTGCTTTTTTAAGCCTGCGATCGAGCGCTACAAGCTCGCTTAAATCGCATTTGATTTACTTACCAGTATTTACATTTCTATCTTAATGTGTATTAAATTAATGAAGAAAATAATCCTCAAATATCGTTCTGAGATGAGCTTTTGGCATCGATTTCAATAGCGATATCAGAAAATTAGAGGAAATCAAGTATGACAAGTACGCCCTCGAACCCAGTGAAAGAAGATATGATTGTAACAGTGATGATTGAAATACCGAAGGGGAGTAGGAATAAGTATGAGTATGACGTAAATAATAAGGTGATCAAGCTTGACAGGATGCTGTTTTCATCTGTCCATTACCCCAGCGATTACGGATTTATTGTGAATACCCTGGGTACGGATGGAGACCCGCTCGATTCATTGGTATTGGTATGGGAGCCTACTTTTCCCGGCTGCATAATCGACGCAAAGCCTGTTGGGCTCTTCAGGATGTGGGATGAGAAGGGACCAGATGAAAAAATCCTTTGTGTACCGGTTTCAGATCCGAATTGGAACTACATCAAAGAGCTTTCGAACATTCCCCCGCATCTTTTGAAGGAGATTGAGCATTTCTTCACTATTTACAAAGAATTGGAGAAGAAGAAGACAGGGGTGGAGGGCTGGGAAGATCGTGAATCGGCAATAAAAATAATTAAAGAAGCTCAAGAGAGATACATCAAAGAGGGCAAGAGATTTACGTTGTAGATATGAGTTAGCCAATTGTCCAGAACCGTATTAACTTTTCTGGGGCTTGTAGCTTTATAAGTATGGGTACATGAAGACCTAAATTCCAAATCACAATTACCAAATAGCAAACAAAATCCAAGCTCCAAATTTCAATTAATGAATGTTTTGAATTTTGAATTTGTCTGGGATTTGTGATTTGATCATTGGAGTTTGCCGTATATCTGTATTTCATGATTAAACCACGACCCCGGGGTGAGTGAGGATCTAAATTCCAAATCACAAGTACCAAATAACGAACAATATCCAAGCTCCAAATTTCAATCATCAAACATTTTGAATTTTGGATTTGTTTGGAATTTGTAATTTGATAATTGGGATTTCCCATAATTGACGACTTATCCGTTTATGTTCTACCGTCCCATGTGGGCCATTTCAGGGTGCCAAAGCCTGAAGTGGTTCTTATGTATGTCGGTGTAAGCACCTTCAGTATAGTATTTATCATAAAATTCAAGATCTAGGTGATGTGCCTGAAAGACAAGTCTTACAAACATGGGATCGAGAAATGCAGGAAATCTCCCGTAGTTTTCGTAGACATAGCTACAGAAGTCTTTGACGATCTCGATCCTCTCTTCTGATGGGTGGTATTCATCTTCAAGGACCCCCTTCGGGTCTTGATATGGGTATGGATTTTCTTCTTTCCAGAATTCACCTCTTACCCTTAGAAATTTATCGACAGCCTCTCTCATGTCCTCGACATAGGGCGGGCAAAGCGCTTCGAAGACACCATCCCTTCCAACAGGAATAGGGCTTGGTATGCTCCGGAGGGTTTTCTCGGGCCTTACGAATCGAAATCCCAGCCCTTTGTAGGACGGATCCAATCCGAGTGCGTAGTGAGGTAATAGCCCTGTAAATGCCCATCCGCCAAGTCCAAGTGACTGTAGGGCGAGGTTCATATTCTGACAAATAAAGGCCTGTTCGACATTTAACGTGGTCAGTACCCTGAGTTCCAGGTCGAATAGCGACATCCTCACATCGTTTCTTATGTAACCCTTTTTGATCCATTTATCTAAGCCGCAGGACCGCCCGCCGTTTAACTCGTCAATTATGTTGAACCCATATTTAGCGCCAAAGTATATGAATAGTAGCACGATGTATTCAACCGTTATGTTGGTTACCGGTATGAAGAATGTCGTTCCCGGTTTATTCGTATTCCAGGCGTTGAAATCAAAAAGCCCCGGTTCGCCTTTTGGTAGTTCCGCTCTTCCATCCTGAAGCTTTATCTGGCTCTTTCTAAAAAGCTGAAGTACCTTCTCCAATTTTTCCTCCTCTGATTTTCCTGGGAAGATAGAGGTCTCGCCAGTCTCAGGCATGAGGTCAAAGAGTTTTATCATGTAAACCCCATTATCGTTTGTATAAAAGAGCTCAGTTGAATGGGAATTGCACGAGCATGGCCAGGAGCGTCCCGTCCATTGAAATAGCCAGGAGATTCCGGTTCGTGGCAGGTCACCAAGCGAAAGTCCCGTCAAACCGGTGCCCGCCCAAATTAGGAAGGCCTCCTCTAGTTCTGTGAGGGGTATCGGTTGAAATCTGGATTTATGTTTCAGCGTACCGTCCTTTATCTCCATACCGAGTCCAAACCTTCTCGACCGTCTTGTAAATATCGAGTCAAGAAGACTGAAGTTCAATGCGACCTTAAGCCCTTCAGGAATGTTCATGCTATATCTCCTCCGAATGACGTTTTACAATTACCTAAAAAATGGGATGACTCGCTCTGTTAGAACCTTATAACTCCAATCAGGGTCGGTGCTGAAGTTGTGGATGAGAAAATGGTTAACTCCGGCATCGATGTATTCCTCGATTCTCTTTATGCAATCCTCTGCGGACCCTGAAAGCGTAAAATCAAATACTGCCTCTTTAGAAAAATGCTTTCCTAAGTCTGCTAGTTTTTTCTTAGAAATTTCATCAGTGGTAACCACATCCATGTAGCTGAAGCCTTTGAATTCTTCTGGGAGCTTTACATTGTAGGCTTCTTCGTAAAGCTCTGACCATATTAATGTATGTCTCAAGTGTTCCAAGGGTTTAAATGCCGACTCTTTATCATTCGCGATAGAAATGAAGATGTACAGGCATTTATCAAAATGATTTACGTTTTTCCCGGAACTTACTCTCCACTCCTCCACCCGTTTTCGCCTTTTGGAAAAGAGGCCGGGCGGTTGGGGGAGCGTTATCCAACCGTCGCCCATCTCGGCCGCGACTCGTAGACTTCTTTCACGGTGTGCTGCTATGTAAATTGGGACCTCCCCTCTTGTTGGCTTCGAACCGAGAATTGCTTTTTCGAATCTGAAGAATTCACCTTCAAAATCGAAAGGCTCCTCCTTTTCCCATAGCATTCTAATTAGTTTGATTGACTCAACCATGCGTGACAATGGCTTATCCCACTTGATGCCAAAAGGGTCAAGATTCATCGCCTCTCCGAGCCCGAGGCCCAGGATGAACCTTCCATCTGTCAAATGATCTATTGTCGCAAGTCGCTGAGCAAGCACGGCGGGGTGGTATTTATGTGCATCTGAAATAGAGCCCATATGTATTTTTCTGGTCGTCAATGCTGCGGCAGTAATTGTGGATAACACATCATAGGCGACCGGTCTCGTAAAGACCATGTGATCTCCGGCCCAGAAGCTGTGAAATTCTGACCCCTCTGCACGCACGATAAACTCGAGAAGCCTTTTCGGGTCTTCTCCAGCAGGTGCTACGATGCCGAACTTGATTTTATTCATACGCTCCGATCTCACTGGTCTATATTATAACTATGGGAAGATACTTGCAATTACTCAATTACGATATCTGCTCGACTTGGCTCAAAGATTTAGTTTTTCTTGTTAAAGGGCTTCCACCGTCAATTGCAATGACTGGGCCGTATTATGGTTGATTTAAAACGGCTAAGTTGCCAGTCCCTATCGCCCAGGCGGGTAGCCCACCAGTCTTGCTGGTGGGACGGTCAATTGTCTGTCCCCATTTTTAATAACAAATGACGCGCGATTTGTCATTGCGAGCGTAAGCGAAGCAATCTGCCGGATAAATACTGTAATGGCGTGTAATTAGGACGAGGCGCTCTGCCAGAGTTGAGGGAGATTGCTTCGGGACTTTTTAAGCCCCTCGCAATGACATGAGAAACTGTTTATTCATGCGCTTATGCGCTGCAGCTTGCGGGTAGGCGATTTTTCGACGGTTCCAGAGACAAATTCTAAACTAATAAGAATGGAGTATCTGTTTCTAAAAATTTGAAATTCAGGATTTTTTGTTTCGACAATCGGAACAGATTCCGTTGAGTTGGATTGTGTATCCGAGCAGCTTATATTCCAGTAAGGCCTTTTGGGGAATGTTTAGATTCGCGAGTGAATCATCATAAAAATCCTCCACCTTCTTACACACGACACATACCAGGTGATGGTGGGGTTCTAAATTTGCGTCGTATCGGGCGGCATTGTAAAGAACGTTTACGATGGAGACCAAGCCTAATTTCTCAAAAGTTTCAAGCGTCCTATAAACAGTGGTCAGGGAAATATTTGGGTAATATTTCAAGATCTTTTTATAAATAGTTTCGGTGCTGGGATGTTCATCGGTGTCTGCAAGTTCCTTATAGATTGCAATCCTCTGCGGGGTAACCTTGATCCCGAGTTTTTTACATCTGTTAATAAATGAATTTACCTTTTCTTCAACTGGCGCAATTTGTTGTTGCATATGAGTAATTATGTAAAATTTTAATTAAAATTATAAAAAATGCTAGTCCTAAGAAATTGTTTTCGATAAAAAGGTACAGAAGTGGTCTAGTTGATGTTTAAATTATAAAGAATATATTTACCTGAATCTTCTTGCTTCTAAGAGGTATAAACATAGCATCTTAAGTTCGATTAAACTTTTATCGATGCCTCTGCTTGAAAGGGGGGATCCGCATTGGTTGATGCTTCAAATATGAAAGTGCTTGAGGCTTTGAAGAAATATAAGGTGGTTTCAGTGATACGAGCTCAGGATGCTGCAAAGGCTAGGGAGATGGCCGAGGCCTGTATCTACGGAGGCATAAGGCTTATTGAGATCACCTTTTCTTTTCCCAACGTCGAAGATGTTATGGCGGACCTGGCGGCGAAAAAAGATTGTCTAATTGGAGCGGGAACGGTTCTAAGCGGGGAAATGGCCGAAATAGCCGTTGATTCCGGAGCAAAGTTCATAGTTTCGCCACATACCGATGGGAAGATAGTTTCTTATGTTAAATCAAGAGATATAGTCGCAATAGCGGGCGCCCTCACTTCATCGGAGATAGTGAATGCGTGGAAGCTCGGCGCAGACATGGTAAAGATATTTCCAATCAAATCCGTCGGAGGCCCTTCATACGTAAAGGCGATAAAGGAAGCGCTGCCATTTATTGAAATAATGACCACAGGTGGGGTAACGGTTGAGAACTTCACTGAGTTTTTAAATGCGGGTGCTACAATTGTGGGCCTATCGAGTGACTTGATTGGCAGGGATGGTTTTTTTGATAGGGAATTAACACTCAGCAAGTCAAAGACCGTTATTGAAAAATTGATGATGAACGCCGAGAGTACTGGCGGTAGTTGAATGATTATTTTAAGTTATCTCCAGGTTGTATACTGAAATTCTATGAAAAATCAGGTCAATATGTGTTATTACAACCTACGCTCTGGTATATGGATTGTGTTTCCCTGAAAACAACAGTGGAGGGGTAAAACAGTTTGAACATTCTTTTTATCTCACCTGAAATGGAACCTATCGCCAAGGTAGGCGGCCTTGCCGATGTTATTGGGGCTTTGCCAAGAAAACTGATAAATTTGGGGTGCGACGTTAGGGTGGTCATCCCCTTTTATCGAGATGCCGGGGAAAATATACAGAGCCTAAAGTTAAGCTCTAATCGTTTGAGGGAAGAGATTATTACTTGTATTGACTGGCTTCCTGTCAAAGGAGAAGTCCATGAAATAAGTGTACATGGGGTGACGGTCTATTTACTTAGAAATGATGCGCTTTATGACCGCGAGTACATTTACACCGCACCTGAGGGCGATTATGACGATAACGATTTGAGATTTGGCTTCCTTTCCTTGGGAGCGCTTGAAATAGCCAAAACACTTAATTTCAGGCCCGACATCATTCACTGTCACGATTGGCAGACTTCCCTTGTTCCCATCTGTCTGAAATGGAGGAAGCATCTGAAGGACGATCCTTTTTTCAGGGACTCGAAAATAATTTTTACTATCCATAACCTCGCTTTTCAGGGACAATTTAGTAAAGATATTCTGGACAAATTTGGGTTGCCTTGGTTTTTATACACCCCTCATGGCATCGAGTTTTATGGCAAGGTTAATCTTTTAAAGGGTGGGATAACGTATTCGGACTGTGTAACCACTGTTAGTCAAACCTATGCTGAGGAGATAAAAACAGCGCAATATGGATATGGATTGGATGGTATTCTCAGGTCTATATCTCAGGACTCAAATAATGTGATTGGTATTTTGAACGGCATCGATTACGACGAATGGAATCCCCAAACGGACCAAGCCCTTTATAAAAACTATGATGTGTCACAGATAGGCGGGAAATCTATAAATAAGACTGAGCTCATCAAGGAAGTTGGTCTGACACCGAAAGATGGTGAACCACTCCTCGGAATCGTTTCGAGACTGACCGAACAGAAGGGGACAGACCTAGTCGTTGATTCCTTGCCTCAGATTTTTGACCTTGGATATCAGGTAGTAATACTGGGAGACGGTGAAGAAAGGTATGAGAGGATGCTTGTAGCCGCACGAAATAGATTCAAAAACAGCTTGTCGGTTGTCTTAGGGTTTAATGACGAATTGGCGAGGAAAATATACGCAGGCTGTGATTTTTTCCTCATGCCTTCCCGATATGAACCGTGTGGCCTTGGACAGCTGATTGCCTTGAGATATGGGAGTATTCCAATTGTGAGAGGGACGGGCGGACTGGTTGATACGGTGGTAGACTACACTGCGTCGAAGGAAAAGGGCAATGGCTTTGTTTTTTACGAATTTTCCAAGGTTAGTTTTCTTGATGCCCTCATCAGGGCTCTTTCTCTATATGATAATAAGGTTGAGCTGGAAGCGATTATCCAAAGGGCCATGAACGAAGACTTCTCGTGGAAAAGGTCAAGCCAATTATACCATGATCTCTACCAAAGCGTTATAAAGACCGAGAAAAAGGGTAAGGACAGATAGAAGGAGTTAAAGGGCCTTCGAAAAATTTAGTCAAGAAAATCAGAGACGAAGACGTTAAAATCTCCCTAAATCCCCTCTGGCTCCCCTTTACGAAAGGGGAGGACTCGTGTTACCCAGGTCCCCGTTAGCACGATTTCCTCCTTTTCTAAAGGAGGATTAAGGAGGATTTTTGGACAGCCTAGTCGAAGGATTGCTTCTTAGAATTTCAGGGTCTGTATGAAATTGAAACATGCAAATTAGCGGTAAAGAGCAAAGAATACATATATCTGAAATCGATGAGTTTCTGGCCCGTAGGTTGACTATAGGTCAGACGAAGCCATTTCGGGTTGCATTAAGGAAGAACGGCGACCAGGGGTATCTAAAGGCATCTATAGCAGAAAATGATGAGTTTATTGAGGATGACGGTGTGGATTTCGAGTTATCGTCCGGTGAGAATAAAGACCTCGACGATTTTGATATCAACGATATTGTTACGAAAGCTGTCTATACGAGCTCAGCCTATGAGCTCTTTGATTATATTTTTACATATTTCCATTCGATAGAGTGCGTTGTCGATTTTAAAGAAAATGCCTGGTTATTGAAGGTCGTGACGGCCAGTTATCGGTAAATGAAAAAGAGAGAACTAAAGTTGGCGGCTAAGCTATGGGGTGAGATTCGAAATTCTCTTTTGCTGTGTGGCGATATTGGAGAATTCTCGCCTGAGGATTTTGAATACACCGATATTCCCAGGGTCACATGGAATGAGAGACCGGTCCTGCCGCTATCGCTTTTGGAGAGGCTTCGGGAGCTGGACGTTGAGGTGAATGAGGTATTCTGGAACGTATATGAAGCTTTGGCAATCGGTGCGGCCAGAAGGTTAGGCTTCGAAGACAAGATGGCTATAGTGTTTGCCGATTCGCTGACTTGTGTTAGAACGCACATGGTTGGAGGACACCGAACACAGGCCGAGCAGTGTATTTCTCAGGAAATTTTTTTAAGAGAGGTGCCACTGGAATCAGACTGGGATCCTAATTCGGTTCAAGTTCAGAGGCAAAACCTGCTAATCTATAAAAAAATCAAGGAATGGCAGCTTGACCCTGCTCTCTATCGACAAGAAATCAGCAAATTCTGGAACGAACAGAACGTTTAGTGCATATGATTGAACCTTATATAATCGACAACCTCACCGATCGAGCGATCATCGGTAAAGGTCATTGTCCAGCTTCATGCGTCCCACTCGGTCATTCCCTCAATTGCTGAGAAAGCGGTTAAAAATAGTTGATTATTCTGTAGAATGTATCTCTCTGTGCGGGCTTGAATCCGGCGCTACTTATCATATGAGCAAGTTCATCGACCGTCGATCTGAGTTTATTCTCGGCGCAGCCCAAGACGTTTTCATCGTATAATGTGCCCCCCAAATCGTTTGCACCGTAATGGACGGAAATAGAGCCCATCTTCTTGCCTTGAGTAAACCATGAACCCTGAATGTGGGTGATATTGTCAAGATAAATTCTTGACAAAGCCAGGACACGAAGGTATCTGTCCCCGCTGATTTCATTGGGAAGCTTTCGTTCCAGAAATGTGTTCTTCGGTTTAAATGTCCAGGGAATAAATGCCAGAAAGCCCGAAGTCTCATCCTGAAGGGCTCTTATTCTTTCGAGGTGCTCGACGATATCCTCGTCCTCTTCAAAATGTCCGAACATCATAGTGGCAGTGGTCTTAAAACCGATCATATGTGCCTCTCTGGTCACCTCTATCCACTGATCGGCGTTTATCTTCAACGGACTTATCCTTTTTCTAATTCTATTACTTAGAATCTCGGCCCCGCCTCCGGGTATTGTTCTGAGACCCGCTCCCCATAGTTTTTCCAGTACCTCTTTTGTGGTAATTTCTGAATATTTTGCTATCGCGCTTATCTCGGGTGCCGAAAATGCATGGAGATGGAGATCGGGAATCTCCTCGGTCACCCTCCTCACTAATTCAACATAGTATTCGAGTTTCAATTCCGGGTTATGACCGCCTTGCAAAAGTACAGTGGTGGCTCCGTTGTGATAAGATGTCTTCATGAGCGTAACAAGCTGATCTATCGACAAGGTATAGGCGTCTGAGGCACCCGGGGGCCTCCAGAATGCGCAAAAAAGGCATTCCGTGTCACACACATTCGTATAATTCGGGTTTGTGTCTGCTACGAATGTAACGTATCCATCGGGGTGGAATCTCTTTCTGGTTATGTCTGCTAAGGCGCCTAATTCAAGCAGGTCGGTTTCACTGAGGAGTGCGAGTCCCGCATCAGGAGTTATACGATCTTGGTTCAACACCTTACTGACAACATCGGATATTGCCATTTCTTATTTATTGAACCCAATAGTGCGTTGAGTGTCAATCTGAGTAAAGATGATACTACTTACTCGTTGATAACCGCTGGAAGGGTTCGCTTGGTATTGCGAGGCGAGGTTTTCCAACCCCGCACGGATAATACATAACGATTGGAAACCTAAAGGTTCCCGCTACATTTAGCTATAACCCTATTTTATGTAGCGGAGGACTTTAGTCCTCCATAAAATCTTCCTTGGCCAGTCATTGCGAGCGTTAGCGAAGCAATCTGCTACCCGTGATCCTGCCATGGAATGGATAATCAAACGCTCTGCCAATGTCGAAGGAGATTGCTTCGAGACTTTTGAAGTCTCTCGCAATGACATCTGAGACTTTCAGTTTCTATTATGATACTCTGCAGATTGCTGCAGGCAGTTTCGATAAAAATAATTTTCTAAATCTGTTTCCTCTGTGAATCTCGCGGAGCCCTGATCGCCACAAGCCTAACAGACGTTGCCCCTCCAATTGAAATTATACAATCAAATTGAATCCGGGGTTGGAAAAGCCCGGCTATCCGGCCATAGACCGTCAAAGCGGACAAAAGGGGCGCAGCACACTTCTACGCATATTGTATGACACCCTTTGCTTAAATTAGTCAACTTGAGAGTGGTATGAAACAAGTGTAGATTATTCAAGTATGAAGTTAGCTTCTTTATTAATCCTCGGTCTATTTCCCATTATTAGTTTTTCCAGCAGCTTTGGAATCGAAAAGACTGCGAAAGAGAGGTGGATGGGCATTTATTCAGGAAAGGACAGGATAGGATATTCACTAACCAAAATCGTTGCTAATAACGGTGCGAGAGAAGCTTCGGAAGAACTGAAACTCAAGATGACAGTTCTGGGAAAGGACCAAGAAGTCGATACAAACGCAAAATATTTTCTTGACGGGTTCAATCTGAAGGCATTTGAGTTTTCCATGAAAGCAGGTTTAGTCGATCTTAAGGTCACAGGTGTGAGAAATGGAGATAAACTTAAGATGAAAATAGCATCGATTTCGGGAAACACCGACCTTAATATCCCAATAGACAAAGAACCGGTGGTCAATCCGGTTCTTTATGATTGGCTAATATCAAAGAATCCCGAATTGGGGAAGAGTTACGAAGTATTGCTTTTCGATCCCACCGCGGTCGTAACCGGGTCGGAGCTTGGGACTTCAAAGGCAATGCTGACGGTTGAAGGCGAAGAAGAAATCTCAATCCCCTTAGGAACGTTTAAAACTTACAGGGTTAGGATGAACTATTTAGGTTCAGAGGATACAGCCTGGATAACCCCGAATGGCGAAGTCGTAAAAGAGGTCTCGCCGCTGGGAATTGTGTCCCTTAAGGAAAACCAGGAGGATCTTGTTACAAACAATATCTCGAGCTTGGATATTGTGGATAAGACTGCCATATCTTCAAATCTGAGAATCGATAAACCTCGCGACCTTGAGTTCTTGCGTATAAGGATTGGCGGCATTGAATCAACCGACGGATTAGATCTCATAGATAATTACAGGCAGTTCATTAAGGATGGTTTACTCGAAGTTAGGGTAGGTTCTCTTTCAGATATTAATACTTATGAAATTCCATATACTGGTAAGGCACTAAAGGCATATGCTCAGGAGAGCGTCTTAATTCAGAGTACGAATGATGAAATAGTGAAAAGGGCGAGCGTTATTTTGGGTGGCGAAAAAAATTCTCTTGAAGCTGCAAGAAAAATAAATGATTGGGTCTATAAAAACCTGGAAAAGACTCCCACAATAAGCCTCCCTAATGCGCTCGATGTACTGGAGAGTCGGAAAGGCGACTGCAATGAACACGCTGCACTATTTACAGCGCTTGCCAGAGCGGCCGGCATTCCCACAAAATTGGTTCTCGGTCTCGTTTTTTTGGATGGGAAATTCTATTATCATGCTTGGAACGAGGCATTCGTTGGCGAATGGATTGCGGTAGACCCTACTTTTGGTCAGTTGCCCGCCGATGCGTCCCACATCAAATTTGTAGAGGGTAACCTCAACAGGAGCTCGGAAATATTGAGATTGGTGGGGAAAATCGAATTGGATGTAGTTGAGGCGTCTTAAGACATGAGGAATAATAGATTTACGGAGCTGTTTCGGATGAGCAAAAAAGGGCTTATATTACTGTTGTTAATTATTTGTTCCTGTGCGAATAGAGGCATTCAGTTAAAAACAGCCGATACCTCTGGGGATGAAAATCTCGAGCAATCTGAACCATTACCGAGCAGGTACGATGCCTACTATCATTTCTCGCTTTCCATGTTGTATAAAGAGCGAAGGGATATCTTAAGTGCCCTTAGGGAAATGACACTGGCTGAGGGCTATGATCCTGACTCTGCACTGATAAAGTACAATCTCGCAATGATGTATCTCAGTCTTAATCGCCTCGATAAATCAATTAGCAAATTAACGGAGGCCCTGGATTTAAACCCGAATTATGTTCCTGCGAGGGCTCTTCTCGGTAAGATTTACGCATCGAGCAATGATCCGAAGAAGAAGCGGGAAGGCATTCGGGAGTTGGAACACTCGATTGAGCTAGAATCTGATGATATCGATATTTACATATTTCTGGGGAATGTATACACCGAGAACAAAGAATATGACAAAGCCGAAAAAATTCTGACGAAGGTGACTGAGCTCGCTCCTTATGATGAGCGTGGGTATTATTTTCTCGGAAGGTTGTATCTTGAAAAGGGTGCGCTGGAAGAATCTGAGGCTTACTATAAGCAAGCTCTTGAGCGAAACCCCGCGTATCCACTGGCTCTCGTAGACATTGCCAGGGTCTATGAAAAACTTGGAAGACCGGCCGAATCGGAAAAAATTTATAAAGACCTAATATCCTTCTACCCACTCAGCTTGGAGAGCTATATCCGTTACGGAAACTTCCTATTTACAGTGAATCGAATTGAGGATGCTCAGGAGCAATTTAAGAAAGCCGAGCAACTGGATTCTCAAAATCCAGATGTAAAGCTAAGGCTTGGTCTCCTCTATCTCGAGGAAAGGGATTACGATAAGGCGATCGAAGAGTTTAATATTGTTCTCATCGGAAATCCTGATGACGAAAGGGTTAAATATTACCTTGCACATTGCTACACTGAAACGGACAGATTCGATGAGGCTCTTAATCTTCTTAAGGATATCGGTAGTGACTCTAGTTTTTATGACGATGCTCTTGTCCAGAAGGCTTATATTTACGAGAAAAGGGGACAGCTTGATGATGCGTTGAAAATTATGCAGGAGACTACGGAGCGCATGCCTGATAACGAGATATTGATTAACTATCTCGGGGGCCTCTACAGACAGTTGAATCGAGATAATGAAGCAATAGAAACCTACAAGAAATTTCTGAAGCGAAATCCCGACAACGAGGTTATCACCTATTCCCTAGGGGTTGCATACTTCATGAACAAAGATGAAGATAAGGGGATCGCAACCATGAGGAAGATACTGGAGAAAAATCCCAATCATGCCGATGCGCTCAATTTCATCGGTTATTCTTATGCCGAGATGGGGAAGAATCTCGATGAGGCCGAGATGTTGGTGAAGAAGGCAAACGAAATATCGCCCAACAGAGGTTATATAATAGATAGCCTTGGGTGGGTTTATTATAAGAAGGGCCAGTTAGATAAGGCGCTAGAGTATCTTTTGGAGGCCGTTGAGCTCACATCTGATGATCCAAGTATCATGGAGCACCTAGGGGATGTGTATAATGACAGGGGAGACGTCTTGAAGGCCTTAGCGTATTATCAAAAGGGTTTAGAACTTAATGAAGATGACGATAATGAAATCAAGGAGAGGCTTCAGAAAAAGATACTTCTGGTAAAAGAGAAGATAAATTCCCAGATAGGAAAGGAAGAAATTTAGCTTGAAGAAGCACTTAATCTTGGTCCTTCCCCTTTTATTATCCTGCGCAAAGAAGACGTTAGAGATAGATATAGAACGTATTGATGTCGGAGACGTTATATCAAAGGTTATAGGCGCTGAAGACAGTGTGAATTCTGTAAAGGGTCTAGCCTCTGTTAACATTGAATCCCCTTATAACAATGTTTCTTATAAACAGGTAACCATCGCAGAAGAGCCGAACCTGTTACGGTTAGAGGCGATAGCGCCGTTTGGCCGGACCGTAGGGATGATCATTTCAAATGGCGAAAAGGTCTATGTAATTTCAGCCGAAGAGAGAAACGAATTCGATAACTTGGAAGAATTCGATCTCTCATATTTCTATCCTGACCTTCCGGTCAGGATTACGCTCGAAAACCTGGTCAATCTTTTCTTAGGACGATTACCTGAGGAGCCCGATTTTATGAATTCCCGGGTGCTTCTGGGTGTGGATGACGGCCGAGTTGTCTTAACCCTGTTTAAAGGAAGAGAGAAGGAAAGTGTCCTCTGGATAAATCCCCTTAATTATAGGATCACCAAGGCCATGATTACTTTGGAAAATGGCTCGACTGCGATATGCGAATTTCAAGATTTTATAGATGTCGGTAATGGTACGCAGATCCCCAGGAGAATCGAGCTCAGGGTTGATGAATATTTAATTTCCCTGAAATACGATAGGGATGTTGATGTGAACACGGACATAGATAGAAATTTATTTAAGCCACAACCCGCTTTCGCAGGTTTGAAAAAATACTCGCCAAACCTTATAATAAATAACCGGACGTTCTTAGATTCCAGAGTCTTCTAATTTCAAACAATATAAAGATACGTAGAGAGATACTGGCGTCCCGCTAGAATGAGCAGTTTACGGAGGAGCAAGGTTTTTACGGTCAAGAATAAGCTCGGCCTTCATGCGCGAGCGGCTGCTATCTTTGTGCGCCTTTCAAATCAGTTTTCCTCAGACATACACCTTATGAAGGACGGCTATACTGTTGATGGGAAAAGCATACTCGGTGTTCTCTCTCTTGCCGCTATAAAGGGAACTAAATTAGAGGTAGTCGCGAAGGGCGACGACGCAGATGAGGCTATCTCTGAGATCGAGAAGCTTGTCGATAGCGGGTTTGGGGAAGGGTCATGAGATTTGAGTTAAAAGGAATAGCAATCTCGCCAGGCGTTGCCCTTGGGAGGGCTGCACTGCTCGACCGGACTAAAACGGTTGTCGAGAGATCCGGGATCGATCCAGCCTTTATACAATCAGAAAAAGAGAGATTTCTCGGTGCCCTGCAAAAGTCAAAAAAGCATCTCCATTCAATAATTGACAGATTTGATCCAATGGATAAGGGGGATCACCTTAAGGTTTTGAATTTTAACATCATGATGCTCGAAGACGATCTGTTCTGCGAAGAGGTGATCAGGGTTATTGAGTCCCAACTGGTAACTGCCGAGTGGGCCATAACATACGTTCTTTCAAAAAAGAGTGAGGCTTTTAAGCATGTAGAAGATATATATATGAAGGAGAGACTTGCTGACATATATCATCTTGGAGAGATAGTCCTGCACAGTCTTCGAGATGTTAAGTATGATGTGCCTGATCTTGAAGGGGATCCCGTACTGGTGGCGCATGATATTTCACCTATAGATTTAATAGCTTTTTCCAAGCGCCGCGCCATTGGGCTTGCCACCGATATAGGAGGTACTACGTCCCATAGCGCTATCGTCGCAAGGTCGCTGGGAATTCCAACCGTGATGGGTCTTGAGGATATTACGCTCAAGGTATCCCCCGGGGATCGGATTTTCATCGATGGTTACAACGGTATTGTAATAGTGAATTTTACCGATCAAGAGCGAAGTGAATTTGTTAAAAGGGAAAGGGACTTTCAGGCCCTCGGCAAGAAACTCAAGAGATATGCGAAATTACAAAGCAGGACCCTCGATGGCATGGAGATTAAGGTCAATGCAAATATCGAGGTTGCAGATGAGATTAATAACGCATTAGCTTACGGGGCAGAGGGCATAGGAATGTACAGGACGGAATTTCTATTCACGAGATCCGATGTGTTTCCAAGTGAACAAGAGCAGTTTGAGGACTATAAAAAATTGGTATCGATTTTCGATTCATCGGATGTAACAATAAGAACCCTTGATATCGGCGGCGACAAGTACCCACCGGGGATGCAAGCTCCGAAAGAGCTCAATCCGGCTCTCGGACTCCGTGGGATCCGGTTCTCATTGATGGACAAGAATATCTTTAAAACTCAGATAAGAGCCATTCTGAAGGCCAGCTGTTTTGGGAGAATCAGGATCCTTATTCCGATGGTGTCAAGCCTCTTTGAGATCAGAGATGCAAAGACCATAGTGAGTGGGATAGCAAGCGAGATTGATTCTGATTGCTCTTGGGAGATGGGGGTGATGATTGAAACGCCATCCGCGGCAATACTTGCATCCGAAATCGCTGAAGAGGTAGACTTCATAAGTATAGGTACAAATGATCTTATTCAATATACGCTGGCCGTGGACAGGATTAATGAGCATGTGTCTTACCTTTTCAGCCATTTCCACCCCGCAGTCCTCAGGCTTCTGAAGAGCATTACGGAGGCGGCGAGGCAGAAGGGTGTTCCGGTGAGTGTGTGTGGGGAAATGGCGGGTCAGCTCTCGTGCGTTCCTCTTCTGATTGGCATGGGTATTGACGAGCTTAGCATGAACACACCCTCTATTCCAAAGGTTAAAAAGCTACTAAACTCCATAACAAAGGCTGGGTCTCAGGAGATATTGGAGAATGCCCTGAAATTGAAGACTACATTTGACACAAAGGATTATGTGATTAAGGCAATAATGGATAAATGGGGACAGTCACTTCCACTTGAATGTGTTCAGGAGATAAATTCAGATTGAAAGTCCCCTCTCCCCTTGGGGGGAGAGGGCTAGGGTGAGGGGGAAGTGAGGATAGGTTTTACTATCGAGTATACAAATATCTTAAACTTTAGGACGCGCCCCTATAGCTCAGCCCGGATAGAGCGTCGGACTTCGAATCCGCAGGTCGGGGGTTCAAATCCCTCTGGGGGCGCCAATGATTTCGGGGAATTACAGGTCTCGACTTTCCTCGACTATTAAATTGTCAGTGAATTTGTCAGTTACTTGTACTGCGTATTTAGTTATTATTGTGAATTTCAATTTGCATTGATTAGCATATTAGAAAGATGGACTCCCATGTGTGACCTAGTCCTAATAGCTGCAATTCTTGAAGAACTAGGATAGCTTGATGAAAAGAAAGAAAAAGACAAGTGACTGGCTTTAAAAGTGGGGAAAAAAAGAATGAAGAAAGTACCATTGTCAGAAGTAAAGGATCAGCTCTCCGAATATTTGCACCTATCTCTGGGGGTCAGGCATGAATAAATGAGTTATTTTGGTTTTTCTTCTACCTCCCTGCTATTTTTTGATCTCTCCTTGATACTACCCTCGTCATGAACCTCGTCTTTCTTGTCCTTTTCCTTGTTTTCGTCAAAGAACCCTAATTCCTCGAGAATTGCAGCGATTAGCACTGGGTCGCACCTGGGCTTCTACCTATTATATTACAGAATTGACTGTTTCGGAACTTGAAGGAATACAAAATGGATCCCCGAAAAATGCATTCGGGTATGACAGGCGAAAGGCGGATTCTCAATTGCGGATGTCAAGAATAGGCATTCTAATATGCTTTTCCTCTGGGTAAGATTGCATATATGGTGATTACCTTTCTTTTTCTGTCTGGCGTAAATAAAATTCTTAAGTCTCCAACCCTAAGCCTAAAATCCCTCTTGAGTTCTCCAGTCAATGCTCTGACGTGTTGTTCCAGAAAAGGATTATCGCTTTTTTCCAATTTTAATAAGGCTTCTTTTACCCTATCCCGTGTTTTTTTGTCAAGCTTTCTGTAGCTCTTTTCTGCAGTCGGATTAATTTCAGTCTTCCAGTTCTTCAAGAGGTTTACCTTTAATACCCTCATCGATTTCCTTCTTTCCCTTCCTAATCAGCTCTACCCACTCGGGATTCGAAAGAATCTCAAGAGTTTCCTTGTGTCTTTCAATATATTGATCGACAAGTTCTGAGATAATATCTTTCATGTCTCTTTTCTCTAAGCTGGCAATGATCTTGAGAGTATCCCTTTTTTCTTCCGGTATACGAACGTTGACTGTTTTCATATATATCTATATCTCTCCTTAAGGTAGTATATAATGCTATGATACAATTATACTTTAATACTAGTGGAATCGCAAAACCAACGAAAACTCCGTTAAATTGCAAACAAAGGATTAGAGGTTAAAGAGATAGAGGTTAAAGGGGACGCAACCCTTTAAGTGTATTTAAGGTGCGAAACTTTACCGCTCCTTAGCTTTTAAAGCGTAGCGTCCCATTAGTTTTTACTCGACGACTGAAAAACTTCGGTTCGATTTTTCTACTCGGGAATGTCAAGAGCGATCCGTAAGGCCTGAGTGATGGCCTCGATTTTCGATGGGGAAAGTGTACCAACGTAATTCGTTAGAGCTGATTTCGGCAAACTCACCAATTCATCACAGTGTATGCTGCTGTCGTGTTTAAGACCTTCTTCCGCCCCCACCAATACC
>JBAUII010000010.1:0-46207 GCA_049682815.1 Thermodesulfobacteriota bacterium
CTCGTAAAATTAAGAAACGCAGATCATCGATGCTTGCATCATAATCGATGTCAAAAAGGGCATCGCCTGGGATTCCCAAGTTGTCGTATGGTCTCGGCAAGAGGGGATTTAATGCCAGACCGAAAATATCTTCGAGCTGTAGATCGTCTTCTACAATTTCGCCATTTCTAAACATCAAGGGTGTCTTTCCGGGATTCGCACCTATGCCCGGTCTACCAATCAATGGCTGTTCGAAATCACCAACTCCAAGCTGCTGTGCAATAAAAAAGGGGAAGCTGTGCTCCTGGAAATTTATGACTAATCCATTTGATTGAACTCCCGTGGTGAGACTATCACCGACTGCGACGTATTTTCTTGGTCCAAAATCCACGATTACATCGCCATTATCGACCTCAACACCATCGCAAGAGAAAACTAGCCAAACACCGAGTAACAAAAATAAAGAAACCGTAATTCTTCTCAATTTTTCCCCCTCGTTCACAATCTTTATTAAAGTCAGTGTCATATCGTATGTATCCTGATGACCTTATTATAATTTAACATTCGAAATTAACTCTAGGAAGTTGATAGACAGAAGACCTATGATCGATAGCTCACAATTAGCGGATCACAATCGTCTCAGCTTGAACAATCCGGCATCGAATACGTGATGTGACATACGATATAAAGTCAATTTATCCTGAGAACATCGACAACCCCGGAACTAAAGAGAATTCGCTGGCTAAAGTATGGCCAGGATCTCGACTTACGCAATAACTGCACTGCTATTTTAAAAAATTCTTTTGCAGAATCTCAATTTAAAATGTCTAGGCGTCTTAATATTTTCAGTATGAAGAGTGTTCCTCGAGAAATCTCTCGGCATCCATAGCCGCCATACACCCTGAACCCGCTGCTGTTATAGCCTGCCTATACATGTGGTCCTGCACATCCCCTGCAGCAAACACACCGGGGATATTGGTTCCTGTTGCACCATCTCTTGTAATAATATATCCGGTGTCATCCATTTCAACCTGACCCTTTAATATTTGTGTATTCGGGTTGTGACCAATTGCAATGAAGACCCCCTGACATTCATTAATGGTTGTTTCTTCCGTCTTTACATTCTCAATTTTAACCCCAGTCACACCTTTTTCTGCATCGCCAATGATCTCTCTCACAACGGTATCCCATAGGAATTTAATTTTTGGATTCTTAAACGCTCTTTCCTGCAATATCTTTGAGGCCCGAAGCTTATCTCTTCGATGAATTATCGTAACCTTGGAAGCAAATTTTGTAAGAAATATGCCTTCCTCTATTGCAGTGTCTCCACCACCAACGACAACAAGCTCTTTACCCTTAAAGAAAAATCCATCACAGGTTGCGCAGGTAGATACACCGTGACCAAGGAGCCGCTTTTCTGATTCGAGACCAAGAAGTTTCGCGGAAGCTCCGGAGGCAATGATAAAAGTATCCGCCTCTATAACAACCTCGCCAGCGACAACTTTAAAAGGCCTTTGGGATAAGTCAACTGAGTTAACCTGAGTCAATACACATTTAGCGCCAAATTTCTCAGCCTGCTTTCTCATATTATCGATCAGCTCTGGGCCCTGGACACCATCCGGAAAACCAGGATAATTTTCAACATCAGTAGTTAACGTCAGCTGTCCGCCTGCTTCAATCCCTTCGAAAACAATTGGTTCCAAGTTAGCCCTGGCGGTATAGAGTGCTGCGGTAAGCCCTGCGGGGCCCGATCCCATAATAACTACCTTGTATCTACCCTTTAATTCACTAGACTTTACCATTCAGTTTCCCTTTTCTTATTTGATTTAATTTATACTACATTCACTAACAACATTTTCAAGTTGAGTAAAATAATCTCCCGCCGTTCCCTAAGTTATTACCCACGTTAACATAGATGAGGCAAGCTATTTGAAGATTCAAGGATGCTGGTTATCACTCCCCACAGTCTTGTCAGTCTTAAGTTAACATATATATTTTATATAGTAATCATTACCAAGAATAAGTCATGAAAAAGACGACGCTGTACGATATTCAATCATTACAGGGCGCAGATTTCGAACAGTTCTCAGGCTGGAGGATGCCGAAAAGCTACGGCAGTGTTTTAGACGAATACAACGCAGTCAGAAACACTGCGGGAATCGTTGATTTGTCACACCATGGGAAAATAAAGCTAGGCGGCAAGGAGCATATAAAGTTTCTTCAGGGTATCCTCTCAAACGATGTAAAGAAGCTCGAGGAGGGCAGTGGACAATATTCAACATTTCTTACGCCGAAAGGAAGGACGATAACTGACATGAGGCTCTATAGAAAAGGGGATTCTGTTCTTCTCGACCTAGAACCGGGCCTTAGCGAAAAGATTAGAGAACTATTCTTAAAATATAAGATATCTTATAAGGTAGATATTGAAGATGTTACTGATAGCATATCGCTTATTTCAGTGCATGGACCGAACGCAAAAAAACTCGTTGAGAAAACGTTAGGAAAACAGATCCCGGACCTAAAAGAGTACGACTTCATCACGTCTGAGACAAATGGCCAGGAGCTTTTAATCGCTAATATGAACAGGACTGGAGAATTGGGGTTTGACATATTTGTTTCCTCTGATGGTACGAATAAAACCCTTTGGGAAAGTTTAATAGCACAAGGAGAGGAATTCAATGCTATACCGGTCGGACTTGATGCATTTGAAATGCTGAGAATTGAAGCGGGAATACCCAGGTTTGGAGTGGATATGAATGAAAATACGATTCCTATTGAAGCCGGGCTATGGAGCGCATTGAGCTTCGAAAAGGGGTGCTATGTTGGGCAAGAGGTAATAGCAAGGATTAAGTGGAGGGGACACGTAAATTGGCATCTAACAGGTCTTAAGATTGATGGCGATGATATTCCAAAAAAGGATACCAAAATAATAGGTGGTGAACGCGAAATTGGATATATCACAAGCAGCGCATTCTCACCCAAATTAAATCAAATAATCGCGCTGGCGTATATAAGAAGAGAATTCAATAATCCCGGGGCTCAGGTTACCATCAAGACGGAATCGAACAAGACTGTTTCAGCTGAAGTCAGCGAGATACCGTTTTATGACCGAAGCTGATTCCTCACGATCAATAAATCATGCTTAAGTGTTTATCATAACTTTTCTAGACTATTTTTATTACCAAAAGGGAAATATTGGACGTATATACTGACACCTCATTTCGGACATCCATAACAAACAGAAAGATGTATTCCGGATGTCCATACATGAAAGGTCACTATCGATACAATACATTACATACGAGTCACTACAAATAAAAGACAGATAATCATCTAGAATCTAGACATGTCGGTCCTAAACCGCCCGACTCGTGAGATTCATTAGCAAAACAAATCTCGTTATAAATTAGGGCATTTTATCGTTGTTCATCTCATTCATAAATTATTTTGATAATCATTGTATTTTCTACTGGCATAGTATATAGTATGCTTTACATTAAGGACTTTACTTTAATATTGCCAATGAGAAAACCGGAATTCGACCGACTCTTAATGTAAGCTATAAGGTAATTTGTGTAACTAAACGATTTTATTGGATATTTTTTGACTTGCAATAATTGAATTTACCGTTAAGCATGGTTAAAGCCGGAGGAGGCAACTTCATTTGATTGGGTTGATTTTACAAAACTGATCTTGTTAGCAACGAGAGGAGGAAAACATGATATTCGATTCAATAATTGGTTGGTTTTCTAATGATCTGGCAGTCGATTTGGGCACGGCAAACACTTTAGTATATGTAAAGGGAAAGGGAATAGTCGCTAACGAGCCATCTGTTGTAGCAATCCAAGATCTTGATGGTAGATCAAAGAGAATTCTCGCAGTAGGAAAAGAAGCGAAGGACATGGTTGGACGAACCCCCGGATCGATCAAGGCAATTAGGCCATTGAAAGAAGGTGTCATTGCAGATTTTGATGTCGCCCAAAAGATGTTGGAGTACTTTATAAGAAAAACGCACAATAATCGAAAGAGCTTTGTAAGACCGAGAATTATCGTTTCGGTTCCGATCGGTATAACCGAGGTTGAAAAAAGGGCAGTGAGAGAGTCTGCGGAAGCAGCGGGTGCCCGTGAGGTTTATTTGATCGAAGAAACGATGGCAGCAGCCCTCGGAGCTGGCATGGCAGTGACAGAGCCCGGAGGAAACATGGTCGTGGACGTCGGAGGGGGAACTACTGGAGTTGCAGTAATATCCCTAGCGGGCATCGTCGTGAGCAAATCGGTCAAGGTCGGAGGGGACAGACTCGATGAATCAATCACACAGTATGTAAAGAGCAATTACAGCATGTTGATAGGAGAAAGAACCGCGGAAATGGTCAAGATAAGACTAGGTAAAGCCATGGGAAATGGGGATGTTGGCTCTATGAACGTTAAGGGAAGGGATCTAAGAGCGGGCATACCTAAAACCGTAGAGATAACTTCGGAAGAAGTGAGAGAAGCGCTTAGCAATCCGCTAGCTTCAATCGTCGAAGCTATCAAGCAGACCTTGGAAAGGACGCCACCAGAGCTAGCCGCGGATATTGTTGATAACGGAATAGTTTTAACGGGAGGCGGAGCCCTATTGGGTGGACTTGATATATTGATCAATGATGCAACAGGTCTTCCTGTCAGTGTGGCGGATGATCCGCTGACCTGTGTCGTTTTGGGTTCGGGAAAAGCTCTCGATGAATTAGATCTCTTAAAAGAAGTTAGCTTATGGTGACAAGATCAAAAAAGATCTGGTATTGATCAATCCATCCCATTTGCTCGATAGCAAATAGGCTCTTACAGACAAATATGGGTTTTTTGAAGCGCCATCCGTTAATAATCATAGTACTTTCCTTACTCTTAGCAATACAGATTTTTTCATTGTCCTCCGATGAAAAACGTTTGCCAGTCCCGTTTTCAAAATTTATTCTTAACCTAACGTATTACCCACAGAAATTCATGTATGAAGTCACAGACTCGATAATCAATGTATGGCAAAATTATGTTGATCTGGTAGATGTAAGAAATGAAAACGAAAGACTAATTGTTGAAAATGCTCAGCTCCGTCATGAAAATATGCAACTTCTAGAAGCTAAATTACAAAACGATAGGCTCAAGAAATTGCTAGAGTTTAAAGACTATTCTCAAACTCGGACACTGACTGCAAATGTGATTGCTGGAAGCCCTTCCATAACTAGAACAGAGGTAGTGATCATTGATAAGGGTATCAGTGATGGCTTAAGTGAGGGAATGCCAATCGCAACATTCGAGGGAATTGTAGGAAGGGTTTATCTGGTTGGTGACAGAGACGCTGAAGTAATGTTGATAACAGATCCCTTGAGCGCGGTAGACGCATACATCCATCGAACCAGGGCCAGAGGAATCGTCAAGGGTACGGGCTTCGGATGTGTAATGGAATATATCGACAGTAAAACAGACCTAAGTATAGGTGATAAAGTTATATCATCAGGAAAAGACGGATTCTTCCCTAAAGGTGTACTCATAGGAACCGTGGAGGAAATCGAACGAAAGGGTAATTTTCTAAGTGCCCAAGTCTCCCCAAACGTGAAATTGAACTCTCTGGAAGAGGTACTTGTAATACTCGATCCCTCGGAGAAAATGGCATTAAATGAATAACGCAATTACCGCCATATTTTTTATCTCTCTATCCCTGCTCTTTATCGTACTCCAATCTACTTTGCTTGCTCCGATCAAAATTGGAAGCTTTAGCCCCGACTTAAATCTAATTTTAATAATAATTATTGCGATGCTCTCAGACGTCAAAGGAGGTTCGATCTTTGCATTGGGAAATGGGTATTTAATGGATGTACTGTCAGGCGGACTTATGGGAGTAAATACACTATCAAGGCTCAGTATCTACGCTACAATTCGTGGTACTACAAACAACGTCTATTATCACCAAATTCCAGTATTATTGGTCGTAATATTTCTCAGTACTATCTTTTCCTGGTTCTTCATTTGGGTTGTAATTAAGATTAACTCCGACATTGATTTTAGTGTTTCTCTTAACGTAATATTAAAACAAGGAGCCATAAACACGCTAGTTGGAGTTCCGCTCTATTTAATGATCAAGAAAACCCATGAAAGAATACAAGAATAGGCTAATTATAGCAACTGTAATCCTTATTCAAGCATTTTTGATCCTCGCGGGGAGGATGTGGTATATGCAAATCCTGAAGGGTAACGAATATGAACAATTCTCGCGAGATAATCGAGTTCGCATAACCAGGTTTCCAGCCCCCAGGGGAAGGATTCTTGATAGGAGGGGCAGGGAACTAGTAATCAATAGATCTTCCTTTGATGTCTATGTATTTCCAAATGACATTAAAGACATAGATGGCATTAGTAATAGCCTTTCCCAAGTGCTAGGGATAGACGCAAGTCAAATCAGGAAAGGGATAGCAGACGCTTATAAAGCAAACCGCTTTGCACCTACAGTTATTGCTAAAGATATTAACAGGGATCAACTTGCATTTATTGAAGCTCGAAAGATCTATCTACAAGGAGTATTTATCCAGATTAGCCACACCCGCGAGTACCCGTACAGGGAAATTGGAGCACCTTTTATCGGCTACCTGGGAAAGGCGAGTAAAGATGATGTTATTGAACACCCAAATTTACACCCAGGCACATTAGTTGGTAAAAACGGAGTAGAAAAATCTTTTAACAACTATCTCCTTGGCGAGGATGGTTACAAGCAAAAGATAACCGACGCCCTAGGCAGAGAGGTTGATTGGCGATTGCTGGAGAGAGATCTTAAGAGCCAGGATAGTGTTCCCGGAGGTGACGTAGTACTTTCAATAGACATAGACCTCCAAAAAGCGGCTGAAGAATCCCTGGGGGAAAGGGCTGGCGCTGTGGTTGCCCTAGACGTGAGAACAGGACAGTTGTTGGCATTGGTCAGTCATCCAACTTTTAACCCAGAAGAATTTATTGATGGTATGGATTCCACCGAATGGAATAACCTAATGCGTAACAGTAATTCGCCACTACTTGACCGCGCCACGCAAGGTCTTTACGCACCTGGTTCGGTATTTAAAATTGTAACTGCGTCTGCCGCGCTTAACGAGGGAGTAGTCGATGAGCAGACCCGATTCTATTGCCCAGGCAGCTATAGGATTGGCAACAGAACGTTTAGATGCTGGAAAAAGGGTGGGCATGGACTTTTAAACCTACATCAGGCTATTGTACAATCTTGTGATGTCTATTTCTATCACGTCGCTGAAAAACTCGGAATAGACCGGCTTGCAAAGTATATCCAGGGATTTGGCTTTGGTCGCCCAACGGGTATCGCCTTTAATGAGCGCCCAGGAATCGCCCCAAGCAGAGAATGGAAATTAAATACACTCAAAAAACCATGGTACTTGGGAGAAACTATTGTAACATCTATCGGTCAAGGGTATTTGAGCGTATCTCCACTTCAGGTTGCGTTGATGACTGCGTCCATTGCAAACGGAGGGATTCTCTTTAAACCCCAAATCGTTAAAAGGGTAACCGGTCCCGATGGTAAAGTCCTACTAAGCATCTCTCCCGAGGAAAACTCACTTATACCTGTGAGCGGAGAAGCGGTTAGCGTTATCATGAAGGCTCTAAAAGGCGTGGTAAATGAACCCGGTGGAACGGGATGGGCGTCTAGGATCGATAACGTAGAGGTAGCAGGCAAGACGGGTACCGCTCAGGTTATATCGCTCAATTCAACCAGCGACAAAGCATCACACAAAGATCATGCATGGTTCACTTCTTATGCACCTGCCGATAGTCCGGAGATTGCTGTGACTGTCATTGTTGAACATGGAGGTGGTGGCGGGGCAGTTGCGGCTCCTATCGTAAGAAGGATCCTCGAAACCTATTTCAAATTGAAGGAAGGGGGCAGTGTATGATGATGTTTGATAGAAGACTGCTTAAGAACTATGGCTGGGCACTCTTTATTTTAACCATCACATTCTTAATTATCGGCCTTGTAAATCTGTACAGTGCTTCATTTCAAACTGAATACTACGTCTTCAAAAAGCAATTAGTTTGGGTGAACTTAGGTTTAATCGGGATGATTTTAGTGTCATTCTTGGATTTCAAAACCATCAAGCGGTATACCACTCATGTATATGCAATTACAACCATTTTTCTAATCATAACCCTATTATTTGGTAGAGAAGTCGCAGGATCAAAGAGCTGGATCTCACTGGGTCATCTCATAAATGTTCAACCGTCTGAGTTTGCAAAGCTAGCTATCATAATCGCGTTAGCCAAATTTTATGATAACGATTTCGACCCCGGACCATACGGAATACGTGACCTCGTAAAACCGATACTTATCGTAGCAATACCGGTAGTCCTTGTAATGCTACAGCCTGATCTCGGTACTGCATTCGTCATAATTTTGATATCGGGAAGCATCATATTTTTTATGGGTATTCGGGTTAAATCTCTACTCTTTCTGTTCATAGTTATTATTGGGCTATCTTTCTCTAGCTGGCAATTCCTTTTTAAGGATTATCAGAAAGAAAGAATCGTAACCTTTATCGACTCCTCGCAAGACCCACTGGGTTCTGGCTACAATGCAATACAGTCACAGATAGCAGTTGGCTCCGGAAAATTTCTCGGTAAAGGTTTCAAATCCGGATCTCAAACGCAGCTACGATTTATCCCGGCACAGAAAACCGATTTTGTTTTTTCAGTCCTTGCCGAAGAATGGGGATTTATAGGTGCAATTATTACACTCGTGGTTTATTTTCTCATCATACTCTGGATCTTAGATACCGCAAGTGGCTCCAAAGACAAATTCACAATGTTAATATGCTTTGGCATCGCTGCAATGTATTTTTGGCATATCGTGATAAATGTAGGTATGGTCATCGGCATATTACCCGTTACCGGCGTACCGATGTTGCTGTTAAGCTACGGTGGTTCTTCGACTATCTCTTCACTACTAGCAATAGGAATAGTACTGGGTATAAGGATGAGAAGGACCCCACGTGTGAAAGAGGCACTCGATCTTGCCTAGTTAGATATACTCCTTTCCCTTATGTAGATCTCTCCAGCACGGTATACCCCCGAGGCTTCTTGCCTTCTTTACAGCGCTAATTATTGCATCTGATATTAGTTCTGCTGCTATAATTCCGCACGTATTGGCATCGCCCTGAGAATCACCACAAGAAATCGCAAACACCAGATCCCCGTCCGCAGATGTATGTGAAGGAGAGATCACCCTTGTTATCCCTGTCTGCCCTATCGCAGATATCCTGAATAATTCTTGCTTTGAAAATCCCACGTTTGTCACAACGACCGCCAGAGTTGTGCTCAGAAAGGGTTCTAATTCCTTTTTCACCTCACTCTTAACTAGATTTACGGTGCCGAGAAACTTCATCGCATCGTTCGGATCCCTCACACCCGCAATAATTCCACCGTCCTCAATCGATATAACATCTCCAAAGGCATTGACGGCAACCAAAACCCCCAGCACATCACCATTCTCGAACGTATAACTTGCTGTCCCAACACCACCCTTCGTGGCATTCTTTAATCCCAAAAGCTTTCCAATTGTCGCCCCGGTCCCCGCGCCTACGCTGCCCTCTTCGACCGGATTTGAAGTGGCGTTCAGGCACGCTTCATATCCCATCTTCGCATCGGGTCTTATCTTCCCATTTCCTATACCCAAATCAAAGAGAACCGCCGTAGGAACGGCGGGAACAACCAAGCCATAGCCGGTTTCAAAACCCTGTCCCCTCTCTTCGAGGTATCTCATCACCCCTCCTGACGCATCAAGTCCGTATGCACTACCCCCTGTAAGGAGAACCCCCTGTACTTTTCCGAATGTGTTGTGTGGAAGCAGAGAATCTATCTGCCTAGTACTAGTTCCACCGCCTCTCAGGTCGACAGCACCACTGCCAGCATGGTCAAATAAGACGACTGTGCAGCCTGTTATCGCATCAAAATCAGAAGCATGCCCTACCCTTACACCAGGTACATCAGTAATAGAGCCCATCGTTACAGTTTAATTTAATACTATCCATTTCCAAATCCATAAACTTGATTATTACCCTTTGTACGATCGTTCTATAAGAATCGAGACGAATTCAGATCTGAAATATTTTAAAAAATCATTCCCACTTTGCAGGAATCGATTTATCAGCATGTAAAGTAACGTCGAGGGAACTACAATCCAGTTGAACTAAGACACTTCGATAAGTTCGATGCTCTATCAATCCTTATTGATATCAACCCTAGTACAGTTATCTCCTATAATCACTTGACAGAATACCATATTCGGCTAAAATCATTTCCGTTCTTTTCAACATTCGGGGTTAATTAGGATTAGTAACACACGTTCTTAAGTACACCAAGTTAAAAAAATTGATTGTAAACACTAATATAGAGAAATGATTTCAACTGCGTGGTTAGAGAAAATCATCAATTAATCAAATCAGAGTCTTCCTTTTGGAATTAATGCTTCTCAAAATGTTCAAGTCCTCATCCACATTTATAGTTAAAGCAAATATTTTCGCATTAATTATGGTAACAGTTTCCGCAGTATTCTGTGGTGCCATAAACAACGAAGCAGACGTAAAGGATATTGGTGTTGACGAAAAACTTGGTGAGGCAATACCACTGGATTTAAAATTCTTTGACGAAGATGGCAATCAAATAATCCTTGGAGATCTACTTAAAGATGGGAAACCATTGATCCTATCCCTAGCTTATTTCAGTTGCCCTAGGGTATGCAGTTTAACACTTAATGGCACGTCAGAATCCATAAATTCACTATCTAATCTCTATCTGGGAAAGGATTATAAGATCGCCACTCTAAGCTTCAACCCAATCGAAAAACCGGACGTAGCAAAAGAAAAGGCCCTGAAGTACCGTGCTAAGTTAAAAAACGAGCAATCCGCTGAAAAGAAATGGCTCTTTCTTACGGGTGATCAGGACAATATTTCTAAATTAACACAAGCAGTCGGGTTTAGATACAAAAAGGACGGAGAGGAGTTTGCACATCCCACGACTATGATCTTTATTACTCCGGAAGGGAGAATATCTCGGTATCTCTATGGAGTTCAATTCGAACCTAAAGAAATGAAGCTTTCTTTACTCGAAGCGTCAGACGGAAAGATCGGATCTTCTGAGGTACTGAATAAGGTTCTACTTTTTTGTTATGAGTTTGATCCCGTTGGAAAGAGATACGCCCTTCAGGCTTTAAAAATAGTTAAAGCCGGGGGAGTGATAACACTTATCTCGCTGGGTATGTTTTTAACGTATTACTGGAAAAAAGAAAAAAACGGACGTAGCAGGGATGGAGGTTAAGAAAGCCTTAGATGAGTTGGATACCTGAAGTAGCTTCAAATTTCGCAACTAAAGTTGACGGAGTTTTACTTTTTGTAACGATCCTTTCCGTAATCTTCTTCCTCCTTGTTTCAATTCTCCTTGTCTTCTTCGCAGTTAAATACAGGAGAAGACGAGAGGATGAAGAAACGCCATACATTACCGGAAATGAAACTCTCGAGTTAATATGGACTGTTATACCGTCGATCCTACTAATGGTGATATTCGTATATGCGTTTGTAGTTTTCAGGGATATGAGAAATCCCCCCGCAGATGCGACAGAAATAAACGTCACCGCTAAACAGTGGCTATGGCAGTTCGAATACTATAACGGTAAGAAAACACTGAACGAACTCTATGTTCAACAAAACCGGCCGGTTAGGCTAGTTATGAAATCGGAGGATGTTATTCACAGCTTTTTTGTCCCGGCATTCCGTGTTAAGCAGGACATACTTGGCGGGAGGTATACTCAACTCTGGTTTACCCCGACCAAAGTTGGAACCTTTCAACTATTCTGTGCTGAATATTGTGGAACAGGCCACTCAAAAATGCTTGGGAAGGTTGTTGTCCTGAGCCCTGAAGCTTATGATATATGGGAAAAGGGCGCGGGCACTACAGAGGAGATAGGAGTCGCTTCACTTCCCGCTGCAGAAAGAGGAGAACAGCTATACAAACAAAGCGGTTGTAATGCATGTCATAGCCTGGATGGGAGCAGCGGTGTTGGCCCATCATGGAAGAGCCTAGTCGGTCATAAAGTAACGATGCAAAATGGAGAAGAGGTAACCGTGGATGAAAATTATATACGTGAATCCATTTTGGAACCTCAGGCGAAAATCGTAAAGGGATATCAGCCCGTAATGCCTTCATTTAAAGGGATACTGAGTGACGATGATATTTCGGCATTAATTGCATACATGAAGACTCTAGAATAATTCTTATCTGTAAGTTATCGGGAGGTTTTTGAATGGCAAATCATACAATTGCAGAGACACTACCAGTTCCGTTTTTAGAACAGAAGGGGGTCTTGTCCTGGATTTTATCGACTGATCACAAGAGAATTGGGATAATGTACCTTACTTCTATCTCCACATTCTTCGTAATTGCAGGAATTTTTGCGCTTTTGATGAGATATGAACTTCTGACTCCGGAAAAGAACATCCTGGATCCTCACACATATAATGTGCTTTTTACTCTCCATGGTGCAATCATGGTCTTTCTCTTCATAGTGCCAGGACTTGCCGCAAGCTTCGGGAATTTCCTTATCCCCTTGATGATTGGCGCTCCCGACGTAGCATTTCCGCGCCTTAACCTCGGTAGTTACTGGCTCTACCTCCTCGGAGCCACTATTATCCTATTTGCACTACTACAACCCGCGGATACCGGCTGGACCTTCTATACTCCCTACAGCATTAAGACTGGCACCGACGTCGTTATGATCACCTTGGGTGTTTTTGTACTTGGATTTTCATCAATTTTAACCGGGCTTAACTTCATTGTTACAATCCATAAATTAAGGGCTCCGGGTATGACATGGCACCGTCTTCCACTGTTTATATGGGCTTCCTATGCGACAGCGATTCTTCAGGTTCTTGCCACCCCGGTAGTGGGGATAACGCTCCTTTTACTCATTGCGGAACGAACACTGGGTATCGGGTTTTTTGACCCTGCTAAGGGTGGGGATCCTGTTTTGTTTCAAAGCTTCTTCTGGTTCTACTCTCATCCTGCCGTCTATATAATGATCATACCTGCGATGGGTGTTATATCCGAGATAATCCCGGTGTTTGCCAGAAAACCCATATTCGGCTATAAAGCGATAGCATATTCGAGTCTGGCAATAGCCTTGATAAGCTTTCTTGTTTGGGCGCATCATATGTTTGTCGCCGGGATATCAGAAGTAGCGGCAACGATTTTTTCATTCCTCACGTTTCTAGTCGCTATTCCGACAGCTATAAAGGTTTTCAACTGGACGGCAACCTTATACAAGGGTTCCATACAACTGCACTCAGCCATGCTTTACGCACTCTCTTTTATCTTTCTCTTCACAATCGGCGGTCTGACGGGAGTTTTCGTTGGAGCGCTCGCTCTCGATGTTCATCTTCATGATACATACTTCGTAGTGGCCCATATGCACTATGTTATGGTCGGCGGAACTGTTATGGGATTTTTTGGAGCACTGCACTTCTGGTTTCCAAAGATGTTTGGAAAGATGCTAAATGAAACTATTGGTAAGATCTCCTGGTTTCTTGTGTTCGTTGGTTTTAATGTTACATTCTTCCCTCAGTTCCTCCTGGGAGTTGAAGGAATGCCAAGGCGATACGCTACGTACCTGCCGAAATTCCAACCTCTAATGGAACTCTCTACAATAGGATCATGGATACTTGGCTTAGGCATTTTATTAATAACTGTGAACGTAATCAGGAGTCTATTAAATGGAGAAAAGGCAACTCAAAATCCATTCAAGTCATTATCCTTGGAATGGTCAGTGCCTTCGCCCCCGCCCCATGAAAACTTTGAAGAGATTCCGCATGTGACTGATTGGACCTACGGCTATGGCACAAAAAAAAATAAGGTGGAGGAGTAGATGGAAGAAATAAGTATGGAGCACGGACACGCTCATCATATAGATCCAGCCGTCGGGTATGAATCTGCCAAGTTAGGCATGTGGCTGTTTTTAGCAACTGAACTTTTACTGTTTGGAGGTCTATTTGCGGCTTACACAATTTTTCGTGCTAAGTATCCGGCGCTGTTCGAGGAGCAGCACCTTGAGCTCAATAAAACCCTCGGAGCCTTAAACACGGTAATACTGATCTTCAGTAGTTTGACCATGGCGATGGGGGTGACATGCATTCAACGGGGAAATCGGAAACTTCTCACTATATTTTTAGCTATAACGATATTATGCGGGCTCTTATTCGGTCTTAATAAGTATTTCGAGTACAGCGCCAAGATTCACCATCACATCTATCCGAGCACTAGCATTTTCTTCGCACTTTATTACATGATGACGGGACTCCACATGTTGCATGTGTTCGCGGGTGTAATAATTCTCACTGTTTTACTTGTGCTTAACGTCAGGGGAAAATTTTCCGAAACCTATAATTCCCCGGTGGAAATCGGGGGTCTTTACTGGCACCTTGTCGACCTCATCTGGATTTACCTTTTCCCCCTTCTTTATTTAATAGCATGAATGGAGGAAATTTGATACATGAGTACTCATGCACATGCGGAAAAACATCTTACCAGCTATAAAACCTATGTTTTAGTATGGCTTGGATTAACTATTCTCACCGCTATTACTATTGCCGTATCTTACGTAAATTTCGGTGTCTTAAATATCGTGATTGCTCTGGCGATTGCTTCTGTTAAGGCCGCACTGGTGGCGCTTTTCTTCATGCACCTCAGGTCCGAGGACAAGGTAACATGGGTATTTGTCCTCTACCCTCTTGGGCTGCTGGCCCTTCTAATAGGTTTGACTATTAGTGATATATTCTATAGAGTCGCGCCTTAAAGTTAATGTTAGCAAGAATAACGGTTGCGGTTATATTCCTCCTTTTAGTCTGGGGGAATATAGTAGCGGGATTGAAAGCGGGGCTTGCATGTCCCGACTGGCCTCTTTGTCACGGGCAGCTTGTTCCACCCTTCAGGGGGGACATATATATCGAATTTTTTCATCGCTTAATCGGCGCGACCGCTAGTATCTTACTGATTGTGCTCTCTTACAAAAGGTTCCGAGAATACTCTCGTTTAACAAAACTTATACCAATCCTGACAGTTGCTCTACTTCTTTTCCAGATAACTCTTGGTGGTATAGTAGTATTGATGAAACTTCCCGTTGATCTCACGACCTTTCACTTTGCAACCGCACTATTAATATTTACATTGACTCTCTATCTGGCGTCCTTTGACGGGAAAATTGATGTGCCTACGTTTTCGCTGGGTAACTTTGGTTGGCTGTTTTTTTCCCTCGCCCTATTGATCCTCGTACAGGCCGTATTAGGAGCCTACGTGAGACACGCCGGCGCGGGGCTGGCCTGCCCTGATTTTCCAAAATGCGTGGGACACTGGATTCCTCCTGTTTTAAGGGGAATCGTCCTGACCCACTATATACACAGGTCGGTTGCTTATCTTATTTTCATTGTCGTATTCTCGATCTTCATTTATTCCTTTATCGATCGGCAATTAAGACATTTCCGCTCAAGAATAATCTTGCTGATCATCCTGATTTTTCTCCAGATACTTGTGGGTGTCGGCGTTGTTCATTCCAAACTTTTCTTTGTAATTACCGCAATCCATATCTCATTAGCCCTTTTGATTCTCGGCACAGTGCTTTATACTTGGTTTCAAGACATGAAGGAAAGTCACGCATCATAATAGCATTATGGAGAATATATTAAGACAACCGGGAAAGATCGCCACTTCAACTCTACTGTTATTAAAACCAAGGATTATCCTGAGTGTAGCCTTTACCGGATTTGCTGCGATGGTCCTTGCATTCCAGGGTACACCCCCTATTGATAAGACCTTCTATTGTATCTCCTCTTTACTCCTGAGCGCAGGCGGCGCAGCGATTCTCAACAATATCCTGGACAAGGAAGTGGACATACTTATGTCAAGATTGAATAAACGAGTTGAAGCGATGCAAATCGTTGGTGAAAGATTTGCCATATTTATTGCAGTTTCCTTTATAGTTATTTCACTTTTCATATCATTTTATTTGATAAATGTAGTAAACGGGATACTCATCATCGCCGCGATACTGAGCTACACACTGCTTTACACACTTTATTTAAAGCGTAGTTCTCCCTACGGAACGATACTTGGTGGAATTCCAGGGGCACTCCCGGTTCTAATTGGATTTTCTGCGATTAAACCGGAACTTGGGTTGGGCGGCCTGATTTTATTTTTATTCATGATTCTCTGGCAACCCCCCCATTTCTGGGCCCTTGCGCAGAAATACAAGGAGGATTACAGGAGTGCGGGAGTACCAGTCATGCCAGTTGTTCTTGGGACAAAATATACGAATGTCCTTATGCTCATCTACGCCGTGTCACTCCTCCCTCTTTCTCTGTCTCTATGGTTTTTTGGATATAGCTCCGCATATTACGCAATCCTGGCTATTATATTCGGCATCTATTTTGAATACGTCTTCATAAAGTGTGCAATATCAAACTCCGGTTATGGGAAGGCTTTCGGGGTATCAATATTATATATGCTGGTTATTATGCTCTCACTTGTCTTCGATATCTTTCTTAGATCCGCATAACATAAAAACATCATATTAATTAGCTCCTAAATTTCATAGCGTTCCTGCAAATACCCACACTTTGTTTACGGCAATTGATCCTGAACTTATTCCTAACTTCTTTGTCTTGATACGAAGAATCAACCATTCGGTCCTTCGATCAAACTCAGGGGTCAGGGCGAGACTGTCCTGACAACTAGCAAAAATCCTCCTTAGTCCTCCTTTAGAAAAGGAGGAAATCGACGAAGGACGTGGCTTCTGAGAATGGGCGCTCCATCTTTCAGTCTCCCCTTTTACAAAGGGGAGTTAGAGAGGATTTCAACAACTTCATTTCTGCATTACTTAACGCAATTTTTGGAATGCCATTCACTCAATAAATTGAAGCAATCCCTATATTCTGTCATGCCCGAGGACCGTAATCGGGCATCCATATATTTTACTGGATCCCCCGCTAACGCCTGTGCTCGAATGTCTTGGTCGAGTAATCCGCGGGAATTACAGCACCTAAGATTGATTCGCCATCGCTCGCATACCAAACTCCGATTATAGCGCTGGGATCGTACCGCATGGGACGCCGGCATTAATCAAGTTAAAAATCACGCGTCTTCAGGAAGTTTGATGTGAAATTGCCAACCTGGGAAGCAATTTCTTGAACCTTTCATATGGCGCTTTAAGTGTATGAATTGCTTCGACCCAAAAATCAGGCTTCTCCAAATCACACCCCAAACCATGCCTTGCGACGTTCACCGCGCTATCAGATCCTGTGGTGCGAAGAAATTGCTGATATCTCGGAAGAAACTCCCTTCCTTCTTTCCTGAACGTTGAATATAGACCACGACTTAGCAGATAGCCGAAGGTGTATGGAAAATTATAAAAGGTAATACCTGTTATGTAGAAATGGAGCTTTGACGCCCAAAAATAAGGGTCCTCACCCCCTGCCTCGAGGATTTCGTCAAAGATTCGCCTCTGCGTTTCCACCATCAAACTTTTGAGATCGGTAACACTCAACTCACCATTTAAGCGCTCCTCGTAAAGCGATTTTTCAAATTCATATCGCACCGGAATATCCATAAGGTATATCGCTCCGTGGTTTATTTCCATATCCAGCATCAAAGCCTTAAGCTCTTGACTTATAGACGGGTCTTCAAGCAACGCATTGGTAAGGATCATCTCGCCAAATGTTGAGGCCGATTCGGCAAGTGTCATGGGATAGTTCCTTGCGTAGGGACGAAGGTCCCTCATCACATGGCTGTGGAACGCGTGTCCGGCTTCGTGGGCGAGTGTCATAACATCTCCGATCGAATCATTGAAGGTCATGAAGATTCTTGATTCATTATTGAGCAATGATCCAGTGCAGAAACCGCCAGGTCGTTTGCCGGAGCGTGGCTCCCATTCAACCCAATTACTGTCAAATACCATTTGGACAAATTCACCAATTTTAGGATATGTTTTGGCGAATGAATCTTGTACCAGCGACTTCCCCCTTACCCACGAGATACTATCCATATCCGGTATTTCGAGTGGAGCGCCGAGATCATACCACGCTATCCCCTCCGTATTCATCGTTTCTGCCTTGAGTCGGAGTATTTGCCTGGGGATTTCTAATTCTGAGAATATTGCCTCAATCATGGCATCGAGGGCCTTACGAGTTATGCTTGATTGAAACAGCGCGACATCCAGGAAGTGGTCTATACCTCGATATCGATTGAGGGTGAGTCTTGTCCCTGAGATGGCATTCAGGGCTGCGGCCAGTACATCTTCCACACCCTTCCAGGCCTCGTTACCTCGATAAAAAGCGGCTTTCCGGATTCGGCGATCCGGATGCTCCATGAGAGAGCACCTCTGGGAAATGGGAAGCCTCTTTATCACGCCGTCAGGATATTTCATCTCGAACTCCAACTTTCCGGTGACAGTATCATATAGACGACCCCAGGCGCTGATGCCATCTACTCCCAGATCGGCGGCAAGCATCTCCTTATCAGGTGCCATCCTCATGTGTGATTCATCGCGAAGGCGCTTTAGATAATGAAAAGCATCCTTCAAATTATCCCGATCAATGAAAGAGTAAAATAACTCATCCGGTGCATCCTTTATCGATCTGAGAATCTCAATCTTAAGTTTTGAAAATTCAGCTCCCATGACTGCCAGGTCTGCTTCTTGTTTTAGATATGCTTCATTATTTGCATCACAAGCAGAAAGGCACCCTATGTATGAGCTCAGATGAGAAAAGCGTTTTAACAGGTTCTCGTTCACCAACAAAACCTCTTCCCACTCGGCCTTGTTTGGATCATCTAATGGGGACAAAGAGCCAGCTTTCTGCTTCAGCGATTTTATGTCCTTCTTCAATCTATCCTTGAAATCCCTCATCTCGGGACCATTAAACTCAGGGAAGTAGCTCGATAAATCCCAATTCATTTGAGTTGTCATATTCGCTTCAGCCATAATCCTTTCCTTTCGTTGTTTATATGGGCCTTCAATTGAACGCCCGCCTATAAAACCAATTCTAGATTATACCGTCAAAACCTGCATGTTCGAGAGGTTGTAAATAAATCGGCATGGGTTGTAAGCGCGACTTCCCAGCGCGTACAGACGTATTGCGGAGGACTTCAGTCCTCCACTGTGTTCTAATTAATGATGAAAAGAAAGAGCAATATCTTTATGAAGAAAAGCATGAATGATAATCTAAGAGATAGCTGAGAGGGAGAACAAAAAGAGTAATAACTCGATATTCACGTTTTGCACCGAGTTTTCCCTTGGGATATAAATAAAGTCTAGCGCCGTCAATATTCTTAAAGGGGCGCACTCCTTTGTCCTAGTATAATCTATGGTGCTATTCGTTGGTCTTTTCACTCCAAGCGATTAATATTTAACCTCTTCTTAAAACTTGTATATAATAATAGAGGCTGGGCAAAATCCAATGCCGAAGGATTTAAAGATGTGCAATTAACCGCGTTCTCGGCGGTTAAGCGTAGGCCGTAGTCTAGAAAGTACAATCATAAGTTGAGGAGGTAACATAAAATGAGAATCTCGTACTTCCTGTTTGGATTGGCAGTATTGCTCGCTGTTTGGAGTATGACGGCGGAGAAACAATCTCAGGGACAGCAACAAGGCGTAATTCAATCAACTCGGACCTATAAAATACCGTTATCACCAAAAGAGCAGAGAATTGTCAACAATCTAAAACCGGGTCAGGTGGCAGTGAAAACCGTAATTTTTGCTTCGGATCAGGACACGGCAAACTCAACTGGAGACTGTTGTCCAAAGGGAAAATGTTGTTGCACGTGCCAGTGCGACCCCAAACCCTGCATTTGTACATGTACTGATGAAATTGTGGTGAAATAAATTTCTCTGCAATTAGTGCAACGTCCACTTTAATAAGCTCCTATAGAGACCATAGGTAGACTCTACTTGTAATGAACAATAGGGCTCGCGCTTTCACAATTGACGAATAATCACAAATGATCCTCAATTTCTTTCAACATTTTATGTAGTCTTTATTCCCTGATATTTCTCCCGCAAACTTACCGCAGCTCTGCGATACCGCCGTATAACCCAAATTGAATAAAAAGGGGTACACATAATTTTTCTCATAGCCTCTCTTGAATTGAATTTAGACTTGTTATAGGATGGGGATTAAATGGTTTGCGGTATAACACGTCAGAGAGGGGAATATACTGCATTCTTGCGGGCTGATAACAGTTCTGCACCTTCGCTTATAATCCAGATAAGTGATTACTGTGTGTAATAAGTGACGGTCGCTAGGACTTAGCATATGGAGACAACAACCACGACGGAGGTAATAATCATAGGGGCGGGTCCGACAGGGCTTTCCCTAGCCTGTCAGTTAATCAGATATGGCGTTGAGTTCGTCATTTTCGACCAAAAGAAAACAATTACGCCGTATTCAAAAGCAATCGGTGTTCAGGCGCGGACGCTAGAGATTTACGAGCAAATCGATTTGGCAAACAAATTGATTGAGCAGGGTTGGATCACAGAAAAGGCGCGTTTTGTCGTGGGTCGCGAGGTGCGCGGCGAAGTCGAGCTCTCGAAAATCGGCGAAGGTATGAGTCCATACCCGTTTCTGCTCATCGTCGAACAAGGAAAGCACGAAAAGGTTTTGTATGATTTCATCAAAGCAAACGGCAAAGACGTTTCGTGGGAAACCGAACTCGTAGGATTTTCGCAAGATGAAACCGGCGTAAGAGCAAAGGTCAAAACCGCAACCGGCGAAACCGAGCCAATCGAGGCAAAATTTATTGTTGGGTGCGACGGCGCTAAAAGTCCGGTTCGCAACATGCTCGGCTTGACATTTGAAGGGAGCACGTTTGAGCGCATATTTTACGTTGCCGACGCCGTGATCGATTGGAAATTCACGCACGAGGCATTGTCCGTCTGCCTCGCCAAGAAAGCGCTGACCGCGTTTTTCCCGATGGTCGGCAAAAACCATTACCGTATCGTCGGTACGTTCCCCGAAGGTCATGAAAAAGATGAGGGCGAGATTTTGTACGAGGAAATCGAACAACAATTCAAAGAAGATACAGAACTCGAACTCGATATAGTGAATGTTAATTGGTTTTCCGCCTATAAAGTTCATACGCGCCACGTTAATAGATTTTCTCTCGGCAGATGTTTTCTTGCGGGTGACGCGGCACATATTCACACGCCCGCCGGCGCGCAAGGGATGAACACGGGCATTCAGGACGGCTACAATCTGGCTTGGAAAATTTGGTTGGTTTTGCAAGAAAGGGCAAGCGAAAAGATTCTGGAAACTTACAACGAAGAACGGCTCAGAAACGCGAAAAACTTGCTGAAAACTACCGACCTTCTTTTCAACCTCGGCGCCAGCCCCAATATATTTCTCTCCTACTTTCGGACCCATATCTTCCCGCATATCGCCGGTTTTGCGTTGAATTTCGATTCGGTTAAAAGGTTTATCTTCCCGCGCATCTCGCAAGTCGGCATAAATTATCGAATGAGTTCTCTGAGCGAAAACAACGCAAACTTTTCAGTCCGGGCGGGCGACCGAATGCCGTATTTCACGGTCGAAGGCAAAAACGTTTACGACCGGTTGCGCCAGCCGAAATTTCATCTTATTGTCTTCTCGAACGCACAAGGCGATTTCCCGCCGTTGAAAACAGAACTTGAGAGCCAATATGCCGAATCCATTGATTTCAACGTCATCCCGCTTGGCCCACAGGTCGCAGAACTCTTTGGCACGAACACTTCTTTTAATGTGCTGTTGAGACCGGATAACTATATTGGATTCATCTCGACAGGAACTTCGCTTAATAACCTAAGAGCCTATCTCAACAAGTTTTTCATACAAACAATAATTTGAAATTGACAACAATGGTGATGTGATGCAGGATCCGGAATTCAGGATGCAGGATTCATGATTCATGATGCATGGTCCATGATTCAGGACTATACCACGATGGTTCCATCTTCACGAAAAAAAGGAACGTCCTCTTTTCGCCCTTTCTTACTTCTACACTATTCGTCCGGTGGTTAAATGGTCACTGTACCGTAAATCCACCGTCAACTGCGAGCGATTGGCCAGTAATGAATGAAGCTTTATCTGAGCATAGATAAATCACGGCATTGGCAATCTCCTCTGGCGTTCCCATACGGCCGATCGGGTGCATGAAAGCAAGCTGCTGCCTCGCATCTCCCTCTTTGCCGACGAACCGATCTACCATGTCGGTTTCGATTGCTGCGGGCGATACTGCATTAATTCGAATGCCTGATTTAGCATATTCAAGAGCTACAGACTTGGTTAACCCAAGCACGGCGTGCTTGCTGGCAATGTAGATAGGGATGCCGGGCACCCCGATTAAACCGGCAACAGAAGCCGTATTAACGATTGCGCCTCCGCCGTTCTTTAGCATCTGCGGAATTTCATACTTTATGGATAGCCATACACCTTTGACGTTAATGTCCATAATTTGATCGAAGGTTTCTTCTCCCTGTTCCACAAGCGGGGTCGGTAGTTGTTCGATACCCGCATTGTTGAAGGCGTAATCCAGATGGCCGTAAGTTGCGACTGTCTTTTCGACCATCGCTTTCACATCCTGTTCTATTGCGACATCGGTTTTAACGAAGGTCGCTTCGCCACCAACCTTTTTGACGAGGTCAACCGTCTCCTGACCTTCCCTTTCGCGACGGCCTGAAACAACAATCTTCGCACCTTCACGGGCGAACGCCACCGCTGTCACCCGCCCTATCCCTGAAGTTCCTCCTGTAACCAGTACCACTTTTCCTTCGAATGAACTCATGATTATTTCTCCCTATTAATTTGTTATTAGCTATTCAGATAGAAATCTATAAAAATGGATTCAGGTTATTCTTGGGCATCATGAAAATAATTTCAGAGCTCAGGTATCATAACGACTCTATCCTTCGTATAAAGAAAAAGGGCACGGATATCGATGAAGATATGTTGCCGTTTCTAGCCCATGTCATTGCGAGCACCAAACTAGTTAATCCGACGCCAGTAAATCAAATCTTCATTTTCTTAAACGTTGATATAGACTGATACCTTTCCTGCCAGTATAGGCTGAGGAAAGGGCGGTAGCTCTATTACGTTTCTTTCCTCGGTTTCTCTTTACTCATCAGCTTTGCAATTTTGCATCCATCGTAATCTTCGCATTCAAAAGGCGGGAAATCGGACATCCCTCTTTGGCATTTTTGGCTGCCGTTTCAAAAGCCGTCCGGTCCGCCCCCGGAATCTTGGCGGTTACGTCTAGATGAATTTCAGTCACAGTCCAACCAGCCTCCAGCTTTTCCATCGTAAGCGTGGCAGCGGTATTTATGCTCTCCGCAACTACACCGGCGTTCGCAAGTTGTGCGGAGAGCGCCATTGAGAAGCAACCGGCATGGGCTGCCGCTACTAGTTCTTCCGGATTTGTACCGGCTCCATCTTCAAAGCGTGTGCTGAAGGAATATTGAGTGTTTGATAACACACCGCTGTCGGTCGAGATCGCCCCCTTACCGCTTTTAAGATCACCTCCCCAAACTGCCGAAGCCTTTCGTTTCATGATTACCTCCTTGGTTTTTCTGTTGATTCGGATACTTTCATAATATCAGAGTCGAATAACCACTTTTCCAAAGTGTGCGCCGCTTTCCATGTAGCCAAATGCTTCCTTGCTCTCTTCAAACGAAAACACGCGATCAATCACCGGATGAAGTTGATTCAAAGTTATAGCACTACTCATTGCTTCAAACATCTCACGAGAACCCACATAGATGCCCTGGATGCGAATATTTTTCATCACCGCAGGCAATGGGTTGGCTTCCCCTGCTCCGGTGAGGACACCAATCAGACTGATATGTCCTCCGATACGCACCGCGCGGAGTGATTTTGGCAGCGTCCCCGCGCCGCCGACTTCGACCACATGATCTACGCCCCTTCTACCGGTTATCTCCAGTACCTTCTTCTCCCAGTCCGGCACGGACCTATAATTTATGACATCTGATACGCCTAGCTGCTTAACCCGCTCCAGTTTCTCATCGCTGCTAGATGTAGCAATCACCCTTGCGCCAGAAATCTTCGCAAACTGCAGCGCGAAGATGGAAACCCCTCCCGTGCCAAGCACCAGCACCGTATCGCCAGGCTTCAGGCCACCCGAGGTGATCAGCCCATTCCACGCAGTTACCGCCGCGCAGGGCAGTGTTGCTGCCTCTTCGTATGATAGATGTTCCGGTACCCGCACCAACCCGTCTTCGTGGAATAAAACGTATTCGGCGAGCACACCGTCGATCGCTCCGCCCAAAGCCGACTTCGCCTTGTTCTCATCCAGCTCTCCGGATATCCAGGTCTGCATGAATATGCCGGCGACCCGGTCTCCCGGTTTTACCCGCGTTACGCCCTCTCCGATTTCAACAACCTCGCCCGCGCCGTCAGAGCAAGGAACGAGACCTGGAGGAAGGTTTCGGCTATAGGCTCCTTTTACCACCAGCAAATCGCGGAAGTTAAGCGAGGCCGCTTTTATCTTCACCAGTGCATGTCCGTAGCCGGGCTTTGGGTCCGGGCGCTCGGCAAGTGTCAGGGAGTCAATACCCGATGGTTGTTTTATTTCAAAGGATTTCATGATTACCTCCTGTCAATTCAATCGAGAACCATGATAATAACTTGTTTATAATCTATTACTAGTTTGGGAAAATCTGCCCGAATCGATCCAAGTAGCAATTAATTACTGAATAATTTGTCGCCTATTTGGTTTAATGAGCGAAACCATCTTTGTGCTAAGGAAAAAAATGGACGCACCCATCCTTTTTTTATTTAGCACTTTTCCTAGGTCATCCCAGGGGCCTATAATGAAATATTTGACCGGCTATCTTCTCCCATTATCTAGAGAAAGAAGTCAGTCCCTGTTCTTTGGGTCACAGTTATCATTAACTCTTTGGAATATCACCACAGGCGACATAGGTCGAGATCTCCTCTTCTGACTTGTGGACATTTATCGCAAAGTCACCGGTCGTGAGATCACTAAGTTTAGCGTCTACGGTTGTCTCAGACTTACCGTTTTGAACTGCTTCTAATGGGTATGCCGGACCTCCCAACTTTTCGCAAGTCCCGTGGTGAATGTGTGCCGGCTGGGGAACGCCCTCGGGGACGCCTGTCAGGTCTATAACGACTTTTGTCTTGCCGTCCACAGGTGTCAATGTAGCTTTGCCAGATTCCCCGGAGTTATTAAGCGCTTTGAACTCGACAGTTACGGCTTCAGACGCTGCGGCTTCCTCGCCGGCAACTTTACTAGAGGCGAGTGTGACTAAAAGCATAAAGACACCTACAAGTAACCAAACAATGGTTTTTAACGCGTTAAAGTCTCTCATGGATGACTACCTCCTTAGACTATATATAATCATAGCCAATCCAGTTTAGCAAATTCAAAAACTGATTGTCGTCTTTCTACTCCGCCGCGTCTTTAGTTTCTATGAACATAAGATGTTTCATATTGAGCACCTCCGTATTAAGTTTTTAATCTGTAGAACTGTGAATATCAAATAAACATATCTGTAATATACGTGAGGTTCTATCGGGTAATCATCGTATTTTACCTGCGGTGTATATGCAAATACTAAGAAAGGGGGAAATGACAGGCGAGGGGAAACCCCTCAGCGTGCGAAAGGGAATTCAGTAGCTAAAATATACCTACTTAATGGAACCCCCTCCGCTTGGGATGGAAGTTACATTCGTGATTTTCTCTAATCGCAAAAGGTGTCACGCGTAGATGCTCAGTAATTAGGTCACGCTTTTGGTAAAATAAATTAATCAAACGAGGCCTAATTAAAGATCAAAATATTGTTGTTGTAAAATGAAAGTTGGATTTGCATGGGTTTTAACCGATGAACAGAATTTAAATTTACAGATTTATGCTTTGAAAAAAGCCAGTTGCGAAGCCATTTACAAGGATGGCGGCCGTCGGGGGTCCCTCCTTCTTGTTGAAGTGTGATAAGGTAGCTTGTGTTAATTGCTGCCCGACATACCAAGCCCAAGGCTAAAATTCTACGTGAAAAGAATGTCTATAAAGGCGCAGGCCGGTGTATTGTTTTTATTACATTGTGAGAGCATATCTTTCATGTGATTCTCTATCTTTTTCAAGTCCCTGATCTTGGCCCGAATATCTTCCAGATGATGCTGGGATATATCTGCTATTTCAGCACAGGTGTAGTTTTTCTTATCGACGAGCTTTAAAAACTCCCTGACCGTATCAAGAGGAAATCCCAGCTCACGGCACCTCCTTACAAAAGCCAGTCTTTTAGCCTGTTCCATATTGTAGAGCCGGTTTCCGCCTTCGCTTCGATAGGGCTTTGGCATCAGTCTGATTTTTTCATAGTAGCGTATTGTCTCGATGTTCACGCCTGTTTTTGCAGACAGTTTGCCAATGGTGATAAGGGTTTTATCTAAAGGTTTATCCATAATTTTTCAGAAAATGAAAATTCCCCCTTGCATCTGTAGTTACTACAGATGTTATATTAATAAACATAAACATGCAATTGTTTAAAACCCATGATTTTTGGAGGGATAAGGCTGATATGAGCCTGGATAAAAGTCATAACAAAAGTCTGTTTACTGTGGCAGGGATTGCCGCCGCCATAGGCGCTTCCGCCTGCTGCATTTTGCCGCTCGTGTTCTTTGCATTGGGTATCAGCGGCGCATGGATAGGCAACCTTTTCGCGTTAGAGCCTTACAAACCATATTTCATAGTGGCAGCAATTTTATTTCTGGGGTTTGGATTTTACAAGGTTTATCGTAAGCCCACAGCGGAGAGCTGCGAGAGAGGAACGTTTTGTGCCCGCCGTGATTCCGACCGGATTAACAAGATATCGCTCTGGCTGGCGGCGATTCTGGTCGGATTGGCAATACTCTGGCCCTATATTGCGCCGGTCTTGCTTAAATCCATTACATAGTTGAGGAGGAAACAATGAAGAGAAAACTAGGGGTAGTTCTTATCGGTCTTGCTATAGTTTTGTCCGGAGGCTTTTTCATCTTTCCTTCGGGTGATAATGTGTCGGCCTGGTCATTATCAACATCACCAAAACAGATTGCCACATCCTCGCAGCATCATGCAGCGCTTGAGACTGTAACTTTTGATGTCCCTTCGATGACATGCGCGTCCTGTCCGTTTATCGTGACAAAGACCTTAAAAAGTGTTCCAGGTGTTACGGAAGCCTCTGCCGACTTTGAGACTAAGACCGCAAGGGTAGTGTTTGACAAGGATAAAACGAATATATCTGCCCTGCTTCATTCCTTAAAAAGCAGGGGCTATCCCTCATCGGTTCGTGACAGCTCATAAAATAGCGGGGAGGTAAAGTGAAATGTCGGATGTCTGCGCCGGCAATGATTCATGCGAAACAGGGAGCAGGAATAAGACGCCTGACCTGCTTGTCATTGGAGCGGGTTCTGCCGGTTTTTCGGCAGCCATTACAGCCGCCGGCGCGGGCGCGGACGTTTTGTTTGCCGGAGAAGGAACAATCGGCGGCACATGCGTGAATGTCGGTTGTGTTCCTTCCAAAACATTGATCCGTGCGGTCGAAACCATACATCAGGCTAAAAGCGCCAGCCGTTTTAACGGGATCAGCGGAACAGCCGAAATCTTCAACTGGAAAGCATTGATCGATCATAAACAGCAACTGGTTGAGTCCTTGCGGAAGGCCAAATATATCGATATTTTGCCGTCCTATCCAAAAATAGACTATGTTGAAGGCAAGGCCTTATTCACAGGTAATGCCACCGAGGTCGAAATTGACGGCCGAAAATATCATCCGAAAAAAATTGTCATAGCGACTGGCTCTTCCACTGCTTTGCCCCCGATAGACGGAATTCAGGGTGTACCGATACTCAATAGCACAACAGCACTTGAACTCGAAAAACTGCCTAAATCCATTCTGGTTATCGGCGGGGGCTATATAGGCTCGGAGCTGGGACAGATGTTTGCCCGCGCAGGCGTCAAGGTTACGATTTGCTTCCGCAGTCGTCTTTTGCCAGAAGCCGAGCCGGAACTCAGCGAGGCTCTTTCGGAATATTTCAAAGGAGATGGAATTACGGTTTTGCAAGGCATCCGTTACAAGAGTATTGAAAAAAAGGGGAAAGCAATCAAACTGCATTACCAAACTCAAAACGGCCTTGAGTCAATAGAAGCTGAACAGGTTATTGTTGCAACAGGTCGAAGGGCGAACAGTGGGGGAATGAATATTGAAAAGATGGGTATCAAGCTTCTTAAAAATGGCGGCATTGAGGTCAATGAATTCATGCAGACTACCAATCCCAATATATACGCCGCAGGGGACGTTACCGGTAAGGATATGTTTGTTTATATGGCTGCATATGGCGGAAAGCTCGCTGCAGGGAATGCCCTTGAAGGGAATCGCCTCCGATATGATTCAACCGCAATACCGTCCGTTACGTTTACAGACCCGCAGGTAGCAAGTGTCGGTTTAACCGAGGCGGAAGCAAAGGCGAAAGGATATGGTGTCAAGACCAGCCTGCTTACTCTCGATAATGTACCGCGATTTATCGCGGCACGGAATACCAGAGGTCTGATTAAACTGGTGGCCGATAAAAGTGCGGATAAAATATTAGGCGCTCACATTCTGGCACCGGAAGGTGGAGACAGTATCCAGACCATGGTGATGGCCATCAAGGCTGGCCTGACCACGGAAAAGCTGGCAAACACGATCTTTCCATATCTCACAGCAGTCGAAGGTCTTAAGCTTGCCGCACAGACATTTCATAAGGATGTTAGTAATCTTCCATGCTGCGCTGGTTAACAGTAATCAGCTCGATTTCTACTAGGTCGTAGAATAGCGCAGCTATCCATAATGGGGGAAAAATCACCGAAGGCTCGTGTCAAGTTCCTCGGTATTGCGTTTAAGCAAATTGGAGGCGGCTCTATGATAATGGAAGACCTCGTTCTTTCGAGAAAGATATTAACCTTGTAATCTCAAGGCTTGTATCAAGCGGGATTGAGATTTCTGCTTTACACAATCACATTGTCGGTGAATCGCCCCGTGTAATGTATATGCACTACAGTCGGAAGATTAATCCGGGGCAATCACGGTGATGCACAAAATAGAAAGACATAACCCCGAGGCTGGCGACCGGTCCTGGGTAAAATTTTAACCGGATGGCACTCCTGAGACAGCGGAGATGGGCGGCAAAAGTATGCACGCAGCAGGTAAAGTCCATATGTGTATTGGTTGCCATCAGGCTTCAAACAGCGGAATACAATTTATAATGACTAAATGAAGGCGAAAAGTAACGCATGCCTTCGATCACAGTAAATATTAGCCTATTTTTCGCACTCTGTATTCTTACCTTGCCGTTGTAGAGATTTGATTCTCGCATAAGACCGCGGAGCAGCATTTATGGTCAGAAATTTAATATGCGGCACTGACGAATTGAGAAGTTATATCCGTGACGGTACTTAGATTATAGCGTTGGCCCCCCACGACCGTCACTTCATCGGGCATCTTTAGTAAAACCTGCCCATCCCATAAATAGGGAAAAGGACCCGTTTTTCACATCATAATTCGATGTCGAAGTGTGCGAAGAAGTTGGGAAGCACATGCTGTGTCTCGAGGGTAAATATAGGGATAACGCTTATCCGGAGGGGATGACAATAGTACGGGGCCATATTCTCCCAAACTTACGGCACGTCCTTCGATTATTGATATATAAAGATTAAGCTGTTCGTTTAGAAGTTGGAGCCGATCTTTCATGAATACATAGTCTCTTAATCAGCAATTAAGTTATTATAGGTCTATGTTTTATTATCCGCAATCGGTTGAAACTTAAGTAGGTCTGATGGTTAAGGTATGTCAGCTTCTTTTTTATCAAGGGAAGAAGCCCTTTATTCAAATGGGCTTCTCCCTTGGGTGGTGGAGTGGAGGATTGATTTTTTACCTGTCATTCATTTTGTGAAACGGCTTGACCCTTTTCGTGGGACCGATTAAATGTCAGAAAACGAATTATCCTAGGGGACTTGGGTTTAACCCTGGGACTCATCCAGTCGAGGTAAAAGTCATAGGCTGCTCCCGAGTCTCCCGGGCCATCATACGAAGTACGCGGTTTCACTTTTGCTGTTGTAGGTTTCGTGGGCGCTGGAGCAGGATTGAGACCAACATTCCTCTTCGGATACATCCAATCAAGATAGAAATCGTACGCAGCTCCTGAGTCTCCCGGACCGTAAAAATCAGTCCGTGGTTTTACCTTTCCAGTCACAGTACCTGGGATCCCATAACCTGGTATTGGTCCGACATTTCTCTTCGGATACATCCAATCTAGGTAGAAGTCGTAAGCAGCTCCCGAATCGCCTGAACCATAGAAATCCTTACGTGGCTGCGCAATCGCTGCAATTGGTAATGGAATCATGAGAGTTAGACCTAATAATTGCAATTGCAATACTCTCAACACTCTCATCTGTATCACCTCTCTATTTTTGATTTCTATTAAGTTAGATGAGTCGACATTGAGCAAAGTTACGAAGTTTTTTTCTAATTTAGAACTCAGGAGTTGTTCACCCTTCGACACAGTCCTTCGGTCAGCCTCAAATACCGTGTTAAGAGTCAAGATATTTCTGCATAATGTATAGGAGAGGTTTTTAACCCCGCATGAATGTACGAAATCTTGCGAAGGTCATTACTGTAAAAGCCGGGTATTTCAGTGACCAGACCTTTAAAAGTAGGTTCTTCAATTATCTTATTTTTTTCTTTCTAACTTCTTTGTCTTGATACAAAGAAGCAAAAATCAAGGCTACCCAAAAATTTGCTAAAAATCATGAACTCCGACTAAAAAATTTAATTCAACCACAACCCGCAAATTTTTTCTAACGTCTTCGTTCCTGATTTTCTTAACGCAATTTTTGGAATGCCATTTAAGTCCTTTTCATTCTGAAAAGAGCTAATCAAAATAAATCTACTCACGAAATATATAAGATCTACAATTACTCATGTGGCGATCTGACGATAGCCGTTACATTGTAAACATACGGTCACCAATTATCTTGAGGCAATTTCAGGTACCAAATTTGAAAGTTCTTCCGTGTTAATATCTGACACCAGCGCGTAAAGTATTCCACGCTGCCTCCAAAATATTAGGTTACAACCTTTTTCAGTATCGTTGTGTAACTTATTGCGAAGAATTTCTACCTTGTCCTGTGAATATCCATCCAAGTATGATTCGTCCATTACAAAGAGTGAAATTGGCTTCCCTTCTTTTTCGTAAAACAGTAACGCTATCCGCTTATTATCCAGGTGACACAATCTTCCGCCGATTAGTTTCGCATTCATAAGTTCGGGAACCAAGATTGCAAAGTCAACCTTGTCGCTGAACCAATCCTCGATAGTCCTTGGATCAGATGAGGAGATTTGTACAGCTTCAGGGATATTTCTCAAATGATCCTCGGCGAGTCGAGAAGCTAGGGATAGCGACTCCTTATTCGATAATGACCGGTAAATAAACGTAATAGATAGCAGGACTAAGACTACCCCTAGAAACGAAAGAGAAGCTTTTACGATAAATCTGCCCGACGGTAACGAAACTCGGGTTTTCGGCGCCGAGTCTTGATCAGCAAGCATCGAGAGTATATGTTCCCTGAGAGATGCTGTAGCTTTCTCCTTTGGAGCCCCACTCTTTAAACGGTCCTTGAGACCTTTCTCTATCTCAAAGAATTCAGCGCATGTGGAACAATTTTTTAAGTGTTCACGCGCATCGGCCAGATCTGATGAACGCGCCTGTATTCCATCCGAGGTGTAAATTATTTTTCTTGCCTCACCACAATCCATAATAATACCCCCCGGCTAGATAACTCCCCGTTTTTTTGCATATTCGAAAAGTGTCTCCCTTAATAGACTTCGTGCCCGAAAGAGCCGCGACGCTATTGTACCAATGGGGCAATCCAGCATTTCTTGAATCTCTTGATACGTGAAACCCTCAACATCGGAAAGCCAAATCACCGTTCTAAAATCAACATGAAGACCATCTAACGCCTCTTTTATCTCCCCGTCTAGAACGTAATTAAGCGCAATCTCCTCCGGATTCAAACTGTCGACAGTGACGACATGATCAAGAATTAAGTGGCTCAGTTCTATATCAACCAAAGGAGGCTCTTTAATCTTTTTTCGATAGCTGTTTATAAAGGTATTCATTAATATCCTGAATACCCATGACTTCGCCTTATTATTCGAGCTAATCTGCTCGGAGTTTTTAAAGGCTTTAAGACAAGTCTCTTGAACCAAATCCTCCGCATCATTTTTATTTTTTGTAAGTCTCAGCGCCGTAGAATAAATTGAATCTAGGTTGGTCAAAATGATTTCTTGTATGCTGATAGCTTCATCATCTTCATCTACCCGCACTAACTTAATTCCACTACGTGACTTACTCATTCAAGCTCCTCAAATCATTATAAGAAGATTCACTCCATGCCTGCTACTAATTTCTCAACAGTAATTTCACCTATTGCGTTCAATAATCTTACCTGAGCCTTATTGTAATTGATTATTGACCTTATATAGTTAAGGCGTGCAACGGCAACCGCATCCTCGGCCTGTATAACTTCAACCGCCAAACCCAGTCCCCTTTTAAACCTTACCTGACTTAGCTTCAATGACTCTTCGGCCAACTCTTGCTCTTCTCTTGCAGGAATAATTTTTTCGCCTGCCGATAATACCTGATCATGCGTTTTCACCACTCCCGCTCTAAGACGTTCACGTTCCTGCGCCTTTCTAATTTCGGCCCTTCTTAAACTTGCACGTGAAGCTTTAATTTCACCATAAGAGGAAGCCGATATAGTCAGACCTATCACCCCTTGATAAATCCCCCGTTCACCTATGTTTCCAAACCTATCACCAATGCCGCCTATCTCCGCCGCGAGAAGAACTTCCGGGCCAAAAGCACCCAACCACGCTCCGGACACCTCAGCACCAGCAGCGTCCGCCTGTTTGTTCGCACTCCTTATCTCGGGATGCTCCTTTAAGGTACCATTAATAAGATCATCCAGCATTCTAAGATTCTCTACAAACCTAATTTGCTTTATCTGTGTATCACTTGGAAACAGTGTGACTGAAGAGTCAAGCTTAAGAATTAGAGCCAAATCGGCTGAGGCTTCTCTAAATCCCTCCTGTGCATTTATCAAGCTCTGTTCTTTACTCGCTAGATCTGTTTTTGCTCTCACTACATCGGCTCCAGGCCCTATTCCCTGCTTCTCCAGAACCTCGGCAATCTTAACAAGGTTCTGAGCATCAGAGACCGCCTTTTCCGATACGTTAACATTACCCTGTGCCTCAACAAGATCAAAGTAGCCTTCGACTACGGCAAGTAAAACATCCTGTGTAATTGCTGATTCATCCGATATTACCGCATCAACGTTGCGATGAGCTGCGATCGCATTATATATTGATTCACCGGGGTTAAGAATATAACTTGTTATAATACCTGGATTCAGTGTATCAAAAGTCACATCCCTCAGCTCGCCAAAACTTCCCTGTACCCTACCATCCGTTCGCCCATACCCAAAAAATAATGACACAACCGGAATCAGACCGCCAAATGCCGCATTGCTGTTGCCCTTTGCTTCTAAAACCTGGGCTCTCGCCTCTGCAATATCAAGATTGTCACTGGATGCTATGCGTATTGCTGTTAGGAGATCGATGGGCAGACTGTCTTTTGCGATTAGTCTTAGTTCGACCGACTCCAGAGGTGCCGACACTTCTTGGTTAATACTATATTCTGATTCAGTTTTCTCTCTTTGAACCTCAGCCTCGTCGAGAGTATTAGTTTCAAAATCTGTGGCATTAGATTGGGAGAAAAAAACGAGAGTTGTCGATATGAGAATTACAAATATACCCAGTCTGCGCATAATAATTTCTCCCCTAATAACTTTTGGTAACTTTAACCGTATCTCCATCTGAAACTTTGTTATTACCTTTGACAATAATCTCTTCCCCTGCGTTAAGTCCTTTAACAACTTGAACCTGAATGCCATCGTCAATTCCTGTTTCAATCTGCACTTTCTCAACCTTTCCATTTTTGACCTTGTAAACATACTTATTATTTTTTTCAACCGCGATAGCACCTGCGGGAACTGTTACGGCGTTTTCAATTACATCGAGGTTTAGCGTAATGTTCCCATACATACCAGGAAGGAGGAGCTGATCGGGATTTGGTATATCAATCTCAGTCCTCATTGTGCGTGTGTCCGGGTTAAGTGCATTTGCAAAGCGTGTAACTGATGCAGAGAAATTTCTGCCCGGAAGGGCATCCACTACAAGAGTTGCCCCATCTCCTTTCTCAACGAATGGTACGTCGGGTTCAGGAACATCGATGAAGACACGCACTGTATCCGTATGCATGATAGTCACAACTGGCGATACAGTGTCAGATGTAGCGTCCTGTACAAGTGCTCCTGGATCAACGAATCGTTCCGTAATCAACCCGTCAAACGGTGCCTTTATTTTCCCGTACTCAAGAAGAGCTTTTATCCTTTCCATGTCTGCACTTGCATTATCTATCTTCGCTTTCTCATTATTTATGCTTGCTTTGGCAAGCTCGAACTTTGCCTTTGCAACGTCTACGTCCTGCTTCGCTATGGCTCCAGGTTCGGTTTCCCATATGTCCTTTACCCTTCGGTAAGTTTGTTTCTGCAGTTCAAAATCAGCCTCGGCCTTTCTGTAGTTTGCCTGCGCGCCTCTGAGTTTTGCCTTTACCTGCTGGTACTCTTCTACCATCTCGGGTATATCCATCTCTGCAAGAACGTCACCCTCTTTTACCCGGTCTCCTATGTCAACATTAATCCAATTAAGGTACCCCGCAGCCTTAGCATATAGAGTCGCCTTATGTAGGGGCTCTATGCTTGCGGGAACCCCTATTTTGCGCACCAAGTCCTTTTTCGCAACCTTTGTAACCTCGACATTTGTAACTCCTTTTTCGTCTTCTGTGGCTTTCAACCTTGTCGTCTCTGTTATTTCTAACTTTTCTTTAAAAATTAAGACCCCTATAACAAGCATGATCATCAGAGGAAGAAGTATTATTAAGTAGAGTTTTTTATTTTTCACGATCAACTCCGTTTTCAAACCAAAAAATTCTTAGTAAGTATTTGATAATTTGTGTTTGCCACCCTTTAGCAATGTGTAAAGTATTGGAACCACAACGAGTGTCAGGATAGTAGAGGCCAAAACACCACCTATTACTGCTCTAGCAAGCGGAATATTTACGCCACCCACTATAGCCATCGGCGTTAGCCCTAATACCGCCGCCAGCGCCGTCATAAGTATGGGCCTCAGTCTGATTCCTGAAGCCGTCAAAACTGCCTCTTCCAGACCAGCCCCCTCATCAATCAGGCGGTTTATAAAATCTACTAGCAGTATGCTGAATGAGACCACAATCCCTACCATCATGATAATACCCATGATAGATTGGATATTTAGATTTGTACCTGTAACCATAAGCATCAAAACCACACCAATAAGACCCAAAGGGATAGCAAACATGACTATAAGTGGATCGAGAAAAGATCGAAACTGTATAACCATGACCAGATAAACAAGAATCACGGCAAGCAAAAGCCCAAAAGCCATGCTACCGAAGGAATCTCTCATATTTTGAACCTCTCCACGCATACCGACGAAATAGCCCGAGGGAACATCGAGACCTTTTAACCGCTTCTCAATATCAGAGGCCACAGAACCAATATCACGCCCTGATACATTTGAAAAAACATCTATGACACGGCTTATATTCAGATGATTTACTTCTGCGGGAGCGGTAGTACGCTCAAAGCTTGCAATATTCTTCAGAAGTACAGGGCTACCATTATGACTATTTTGACCAGAACTTTTGAGCGGTATATTGTTCAACGTTTCAAGCGAATCAATATCTTTCTCCCTATACTGTGCACCCAGAAAATAATGATTGCCATTCCTGTGATCAATCCAGAACGCCGGATCAAAGTTAATGCTCGAGTTTAGCGTGGTAACAATGTTTTTTACAACGTCTTCTTGAGTAAGACCCAGATATGCGGCTTTTACCCTATCCACATTAACCTGAATTTGCGGATAGTCGATCTTCTGCTGAATCCTGACGTCGGCCGTGCCCGGAACAGTTTCAACGATCTTTTTTATTTCTTCTGCTATGCCGTATGCAACATGCAGGTCATTTCCTTCAACCTGTATATCTATCGGGGAAGGTAGTCCAAAATTAAGGGCGGAACTTATTATGCCACCGGTGTCGAATGCGAATTCAATACCCGTGAATTTCTCATTAAGTATTTCTCTTAGAACCTCTGCATATTCTTGGGATGTCTTTTTTCTACCCTCAGACAACTGCAAATTTATAAAAGCGTCTTGTGGACCTGAGTTTGGTGTGTATGCTGCAGGCCAATCAAGCAGCACACCTATGTTAGAAATCATCATTTGCAAGTCCTCTTCGGGAACTTGCTCCCGTATTACATTTTCAACCTGTTTTACTAGCTCCTCGGTCTTTTCTATTCTGGTACCGGACGGGGCGCGCAGTCGTATCACAAGTTGACCTGAATCAACCTGTGGAAAGAACTCCTTGCCTATGAAGGGATAGAGTGACATCGTGACTGCAAAGATTACTAGTGTAATTACCAAAATCTTCTTCCTGTTTTGCAGAGAGCTACTGAGGAAATTATTGTATCTCATCTTCAGAGCGTTAAATTTCTCGTCAAAAAAGGCAAACAAAAAAGGTTTATGAGCTAATTCTTCGTTTTGCGCCGCCTTCTTTAAGAATCTTGACCCACACAGAGGAATAAGAACAATCGAAAGAACGAAGGACGCTGCAATAGCGAATGCGACACTGAGAGCAAGCGGCGAAAACAAGAATTTGCCCATACCAGTAATAAAAACAATTGGGAAAAAAACAACCGTTATCGTCAAAGTGATACTTAAAAGTGGTTTTGCCACTTCAGTCGCCCCGTGTAACGCCGCATCCCAGGGAGTCTTCCCCATCTCAAGATGCCGATGTATGTTTTCTATGACCACCACTGACTGATCAATAAGCAACCCCACGGCCAGCGCCAAACCTCCAAGGGTCATGGCGTTTATGCTTTTTCCTGTAAAATAAAGTCCTATAAAGGCCGAAAGTATTGCAAGAGGTAAAGATAGAAGAATAATAAAAGTAGAACGCACGCTACCAAGAAAGATAAGTACCATTATCGATGCAAGTACGGCTCCGAGGATTCCCTCATGCACGAGGTCGCTTATGGCCTGTCTCACATAAACTGATTGATCCATAACGACATTCAGGTTTATCCCTTCAGGAAGACGCTCCAAGATAGTGGAAATTTCTTTCTTTATTCCATCTACTATCTGAATTGTGTTAGAACCCGGCTGTCGGTAAATAGGTATGTACACCTGACTCTTCCCGTCTATTCGGACCTTATTCGTCTGTATTTGATGAGAATCCTCAGCGGTACCTATGTCCCTTAAGAATACGGGCGCCCCGTTATTAATCTTTACAGGGAAGTCGTTTAACTGCTTTACCTCAGGCACCATGGCATTAGAGGTCACCTGATAGTCAATGTCACCAAACTTCGCATTCCCCGTTGGTATGAATACATTGTAATCCTTCAGGGTTCTTACAACATCCATTGGTGAGAGGTCTCTTGCGTGGAGCTTCTCTCTATCTACATACGCCAAAATCCTCCTTAGTTTCCCACCATAGACCGCTGGTGCGATAACGCCTGATATTCCCTGGAGACGATTTCTAAGATTAAAGTAGGCTATATCATAAAGTTGTGTCTCATTATACTTTGGGGAGCTAACCGTGATCAGCGCCAGTGGCAGTGTGGCCGTTGGGTCAAACGGCATAACCATGGGAGGAATAGTTCCAGGAGGCAGGTAAAACAAATCCGACATAGCATAAGAAGAAACCTGTGACATAGCTGTACTTAGGTCAATATCGGGATTAAAGAAATCCTTTACTATGCTCACACCTGTCATGGATTTTGATTCCTGTCGTGATATACCAACTGACTGGCCGGTCCATCTCTCAAGCCTGGTGGTAATGTCCTGTTCAACAATCTCTGCAGGCATACCTGGATAAAAAGTAACTACCTGCACGGCCGCGGTCTTAAATATTGGTAATATGTCTACAGGAATTCTAGTCAAGACCGTGATTCCTATCACCACAATAGCAATAACCATCACTATAACTGGGTAAGGATTTTGCAAGGAACCTCTGATCAGCTTCATATTTAATCCTTAAATGAGAGTTAGTATCTTTTATACTGTCGCAAGGGATGTAGCATTTGGTCTTTATTTCTATTTAAGACAAAATTTTCATTAAATTTCTTCCCAAAATAAGAGACAATTTATTATTTCCGGTCTGATATTTGTACAAATTTGCACCCTGTTGAGTTGTTAACTCAATTTAACGAATTACCTTGATCTGAAATAAAGAGAACGAAAAAAGCGTATTGCTCATTTTTTTCTGACTAAATAGCAAGGATACGAATACGCTAGTGGCTGTTTACCCTTCGATGCAGCTCGGGCGGGATCGACTTAGTCAGAAAACTGCGTAGAACTGACTAAAGCCGTCTGGATATCCAATTTAGCCCAATGTGTTTAATATTTTTGGTTTGATGTTTAAGTGGGAAACTTTTATAATTTTGTATCATCTAATTAACAATTTTCTTTCTTTGGGTGAATGAGATCGATTTGGCTGGAGTGGAGAGGCCATTTTGACCTGCGATCTTCTGCATTCTTTGAGTTCAGTAGGACCTAAGCAATGTCACAGAAAGGCTATTTAGCAGTCGTCAACATCTCGGGATATGAAGAATTTTTAACTCAGGCTGAGCTTGAGCATGCGCAATCTATTGTAAATGATCTATTAAATACCCTCATAGACGATATCGGGCATCCGCTGGTCTTCTCAAAATTAGAAGGAAATTCCATTTTCCTATACTCGCGTGAAGGCAGTTTTGTGCAAGGTCAGACCTTACTGGAACTAATTGAGAACCTGTATTGTACATTCGCCAGGACACTAGAAACTATGTCTCGGAACACCGTCTGTCCCTGCCGAGCATGCCAGCTTATGTCTGGATTGGATCTCAAATTCATTTTCCACTACGGAACATTTAGCCTGACTGAGATTGATGGTCAGCATGATCTGATGGGTCCGGACGTAATGATCCTGCGTCTATTAATTAAAAGCCCCATCGCCGATGCTGCAGGGAATAACGGCTATCTGTTCATTACAAGCGCTTGCGCAGATGCAATGAGCTTAAATAGGTTAACTGTTCGTATGAAGACCTACTCTGCCACGTTCGAGAACCTTGGTGAAGTAAAAGGTTATATTCACGACCTCCACTCGGTTTGGGAACATGAACGTGAACAACGTCGCATCACGGTTAAACCTGAGGACGCCTGGCTTGAGGTTGAAACAGACTTGCCTGTTTCCTCGGCCTTAGCCTGGGAATATGTCACAGGACCGAATTTCAGGAAACAGTGGCTTTCGGCAAACGACGTTACGGCAAATACCAACGATAAGGGCCGTATGGGTATCGGTACTACATATATTTGCTCCCACGGAAGATATAAGATAAATCAGGTCATAGTCGATTGGCGCCCCTTCGAATATCTGACAGTTGACACTGCGATGCCGATGAAGGGGATACAGAGACATACCACACAGCTCACCCCTCGTGGCGGTGGGACGCGTGTTTCATGGAGATTTGATGAAATAACGGGGAGAAACCGGATTCATACCCTTATGCTGAGGATGCTCTTTAATTCTATGAAGGGTAAGATAACTAGCCGATTAAAAGAGGGAAGTAAAAAGGTACTGGAAATGATTGAAAATGATCGAATTGCGGAGTAGTTGATTAAATACTTCGTATTTCAGAGGAGCGATTTAAAAGCTTTCTTTGAATGAATCAAATTTTGTTTAGACAATCCTGATAAGGGGGTACTAATTATGGCTCAAGAAAAGGGCTATCTTGTTATCGCTGATATAAGTGGATACACCGCCTTTTTAACCCAGGCAGAACTTGAACACGCCGAAGGGGTAATGAAAAGTCTGTTCGACACGCTTGAAAAAAACATGCAATCACCGCTGTCTATAGCCAAACTGGAAGGGGATGCAATCTTCGCATACGCGCCGGATGGAAGTTTTGTCCAGGGGCAGACATTGCTCGAAGCGATTGAGAACATATACTGTGCCTTTGCAATGTCCTTAGAGACCATGCATCGGAGCACAACGTGTACCTGCAAGGCATGCGAGCTGATTCCCACCCTGGATCTAAAGTTTGTATCGCACTATGGCACCTACTTGCGAAGCGATATCGGAGGGCGACAGGAACTCAGTGGTCCTGACGTAATATTAACGCATAGGCTTCTCAAGAATAAAATAGATGAAATAATGGGAAACAAAGCTTATGCCTTTTTATCTCAATCCTGCGCCGATGCTATGGCTTTGGGCGAATTGAAAGAGATAATGAAGCCGCACTCCGAGACGTACGAGCACCTCGGAGAGATAAGCGGCTACATCCACGACCTGCACAAGGTTTGGGAGAGAGAACGCGAAGCACGTCGAGTTTATGTTGATCCGGATGAATCCTGGTTCAAAGTCGAGGTTGATATACCCGCGAAACCCGCGCTTGTCTGGGATTATTTGGCCGACCCGCAACTGAGGCGTCATTGGCTTCAAGCAGACGGCATGACTGCAAAGGGTACTGAAAGGGGAAGATTGGGAGTCGGATCAGAATATCACTGTGCCCATGGAGACATGACTGTCGTTCAAACCATCGTGGACTGGAAGCCATTCGACTATATGACCCTTGATGTTGCTTTCGCAAAGGATCAACGTTTCCGACTCACCACCAGACTTACTCCAACAGATGGCGTTACACGTGTGTCATGGTACTTTTTTAAGCTAGGCAGCAGCAATTTCATCAACTCATTCGTAACCAAATGGAAGACGTCCAAGATGCAGGGTATGCTAGCTGAATTTTTCGGTAAGGGTAGCACGCTGCTGCGCGCGATGATAGAAAAGGACATTTCAGAGGGCAAGGTATCAACCAAAAATTAGTGTTGGCTGGTAACATTCCGCCGGTTGAATTAGGGCCGGGGCCAAGACATTTAATTATAAAAAATATCAAAGATTGATTACAGACAAGGCTTAGACAGAACCCTTCTAAACTACACCAGTATAATAATCCTTTGTTCCCCTCACATTTACTGCGTCTTCAATTCGATTTAAGGCATGGACATAGGCAGCGGTTCTCATAGAAATAGATTTTTCTTGAGCGATGCTCCATACTTTTTTGGTTTCTTCAACCATTTTTTGCTTCAATCGGCCGTTTACTTCATCTAAAGTCCAATAATGTCCCGTACGATTTTGAACCCACTCAAAGTAACTAACAGTTACTCCGCCGGCGTTGGACAAGATATCGGGAATTACCATTATCCCCTTTTCCTCCAGAATTTCATCAGCATGTGGAGAGACCGGTGCGTTTGCCACTTCAAAGATGACCTTCGATTTGATATCGCGCGCATTCTCCCCTGTAATTTGATCTTCGAGAGCCGATGGGATAAGAATATCCACATCCAGGGTTAATAATTCGTCGTTAGTGAGTTTTTCGTGCTCAACTGTATTGCAAACCGATCCTTCACAGTACACTGCTTCGAGGTTTCGAGTCATATCTTTATACTGCTTTACACTAGGTATGTTCAATCCATTCTTAGAATAAATTGCTCCTTTTGAATCACTGACAGCAACAACCTTGTAGTCAGCTTTAAATAACAAATCTGCTAGAATAGATCCTGCATTTCCGAACCCTTGAATGGCTACTGAAGTTAATTGTTTCGATGGATCTAATATAGGCATCAAGGTTTTTATGACATGATAAGCTCCCATAGCTGTAGCAGTTTCCCTACCTTGACTTCCACCCATACTTAGAGGTTTGCCGGTAACTACTGCCGGAATTATTTTTCTCTGAATTATACTGTACTGATCCATCATCCATCCCATTACCATTTCATTTGTGTAAACATCGGGTGCGGGAATGTCTGTATCGGGACCGATAAAATCAGCCACCGCATTAATGTAGCCACGGCTGAGGCGCTCCAATTCAAATTTAGATAATTGTTTAGGATCTACTGTTATTCCACCCTTACCACCACCAAATGGAAGATCTAGAACAGCGCATTTAAAGGTCATTAAAAATGCCAGTAATTCAACTTCTTCAATTGAAACACCAGGATGAAATCTGATCCCACCCTTTGCCGGCCCTCTGGTGTTATCATAAATCACACGATATCCCTGGAATATTTTTAAATCACCATTATCCATGCGAAGAGGTATTGATACATTCAAGCTTGATTTTGGAAATTCCAATCTTTCGACAGTATCTTCAGAAACCTTGGTATAATTCAGGGCCTTTTTATGTCGTTCAAACTTTGTACCCATCATCCATCAATTCCATCTTGTATTTTATATCTATTCTTTTCACGAAAAGATAATTTGCTAATCCTTTTATAATAGAGAAAGAAGACCCCCTAATTTATTTTGGAGGCCTTCCTTGTCAAAGGAGGATTGTATTATCATTTATTGTTATCTTGGGAATACACTTCAGTGTGCACATCCGATCTCTGTCGACTCATAAGACGCGCAAGAAAAGGTATCGTCCTTGGAGTCTTCGGTTTAACCCTGGGAAGCATCCAGTCGAGATAGAAGTCGTAAAAGGATCCAGAATTGCCATAATCATAATCGGTGCGAGGCTTCGCCTTTGCGGCTATGTGCTGAGCTTGAGCCGTAGCTATGTCCACATCCGATCTCTGTCGACTTATAAGACGCGCAAGAAAAGGTATCGTCCTTGGAGTCTTCGGTTTAACCCTGGGAAGCATCCAGTCGAGATAGAAGTCGTAAAAGGATCCAGAATTGCCATAATCATAATCGGTGCGAGGCTTAGCTTGAGCTGTAGCTGTACCATGGCCGAGATTACTAGTGGGCAATATCCAGTCACGATACGCACCTAAGTAATCTGATCGTGTCTGTGCCGAAGACGCGGATGAAATCGTTAAACTAAGCGTTAAAACCAACAAAAACACAGAGAAAATTGTTAATACCCTCATTTCTTTTACCTCCTAGATCTGAATTCTGTAAAGTAAGATGACGCGATCCTCAAAATAGGTACAAAGTTTTTTCTCAGACTTGTTTTCGAGGGCTTAAGTAATCCCCGATTTAAACAAGCGATCCTATTTGGGGCAAGTCTGATTTAAATTTTCATTATACCTAGGTGATTGCTTAATACTTTTGGAGCTAGAACAGAGGTCCTTATTTTTAAGAGATGTGAATTATTGTTCGGTTACTATGTATGTTCTTAAAATTGAATTATTAAATAGCTGGATCTTTAACCGATTTTTAGCATCCAACTTAAAAATGCCATCCATTTCAAAGGCGGCGAGAAAATACAAAGAATATCGTTTTTTTAATCTTTATCGAGCCAAGGTGAAATTAGGGACAGGAACAGAGAGCATGTACCAAATTCCCAATTTAACGGATGAGAAGCTTATAGAGCTATATGTGTCCGAGAATAATGAATCTGCCTTTGAAGAGATAATAAACAGATACTCAAATAGAATCTATGCCATTGCGTTTAGGATCACACATGATCATCATAGTTCAGAAGATGTACTTCAGAATGTGTTTCTAACCCTTACTAGGAGGATTGATACATTTAGATCAGAAGCTAAGTTTTCAAGCTGGGTTTACAGGGTAACGGTGAATGCCAGCTTCATGAATCTCAGAACCGAAAAGAAACATGAAAATGATATCAGCCTTGAGAATTATGCTCCGTATGATGAAAATGGATCTCTCGAAGGAAGAATTAAATCGAAGGACTGGAGCAGTAGACCCGATATAATACTTTTCAGCAAAGAAGCCATAGAAATAATTGATAATGCAGTAAGTAAATTGCCTGAAAAATACAGAATAGCTGTTCACCTGAAGGATATTGAAGGGCTATCCAATGATGAGATTTCCGATATCTTGGGAATTTCTTCAGGGGCACTAAAATCAAGGCTTCATAGAGCAAGACTATTTTTAAGAGATAAGATTTCAGACTATTTTCATGAATGGAGAAGGTAATGGCAAAGATCATGTGTAAGGAAATTGTCGAAAACATAATTCACCTCATCGAAGCTGAGCTAGATGATAGAACTTTGGAGGAGCTGGAACGGCATCAAAGTAACTGTCCTGAATGCAAAGCCTTTGTAAATACCTATAAAAAAATGTTAGAGCTCACGGGAAAGATTAAAGAAATAAAATTTGTTACTCCATGCATACGACTCAGACTCAAGGAATGTTTAAAATCAGGATAGGATCAGAGTAAAATTTGGTTACTACCCTCCATTTGAACCGTGGACACCATTTCCATAATGCAACATCGTCACACATAATCAGTTCGGTCTGAGTTTACGCCTTATCCTATAATTTTCAAATGACACGAAAATTATTCATAGAAGAATCAACCGGTTGATTAGTTATCAGCTTCCATGAAGCATCATTAGGAATTCTTTCATCTTACTTTTGGCTAATATCTAAAAAGTGTGATGACGTGGGATATGCTTAAATCCTTTTATAAAACATTCGGAGTGTATTTGTCTAATATTATTGACTTATTTAAAGAAATCGGCACTTCGGGCTTGATCGACATAGGATTTGTGACCCTTTTAATTTGCGTTGTCCTGGTGTGGCTAAAGAAAACCAGAGCGGGGCCAATCATAACCGGGGTCATAATCGTGGGCATTGTATATGCGCTTGCTCGTCAATTTAATCTAGAATTAACTGCAACCGTTCTCAAGGGATTCTTCGCAGTCATTTTAGTTGCCTTAATTATCATTTTTCAACAGGAAATTAGGTACTTCTTTGAACAGATAGGAGCCTGGGGGCTTAACCCGAATGTTATGCGACGAAAACAGGAAGTGTTTTCAACAAAGGAAATTCAGATATTAGTAAGAACCCTTACTGATTTAGCAAAGGATAAGATTGGAGCATTAATTGTTATTCGAGGTAAAGATATTCTAGACCGACACTTGCATGGTTGTGTCGAACTGGAAGGCAAGATAAGCGAACCGCTCATAAGGAGCCTGTTTGATCCGCATTCAATAGGACATGATGGAGCTGTTGTTATAGACAATGGAAGGATTACTAAATTTTCATGCCATCTCCCGCTATCAAAACATTTTAATATGCTAGCAAATCAAGGCACTCGCCATGCAGCCGCATTAGGACTCGCAGAACTGACTGACGCACTTTGTTTGGTTGTTTCGGAAGAGCGTGGAACGATATCGATTGCCAGAAGTGGTCAACTCCGACAAATCGGCTTTGAACAACTCAATTTGCAACTCGAGAGCTATTATGAAGAAATGAGTCCTTCGATGAGATCAGCACGTTGGCACGATATATTTACGAGGGATTACAAAGCAAATGTACTCTCTCTTATTTTGGCGGTGGCTCTCTGGTTTATTTTTATACATGATTCCAAGTTTATCTATAAAAGCTTCGACGTCCCAATCAAACATACCCAAATGCCACCTGGGTATCAGATAACTGAAATGATTCCAGACGAAGTAACAGTAACATTTTTGGGGCCACGAAGAGCATTTTATTTTTTTAATAAGAACGAGATTGACCTTCTCTTAAAAACGTCTGAGTTTAGAGAAGGCACAAAAACCATAAGGATTTCCGAATCGAGCTTGTCAATCCCGAAAAGCATGTCACTAGAGAACATAGCACCTAGAGAGGTAGAGGTGCGCATTGAGAAATCAACATCCAATCAATAAATGCCTAAAAGTTTGAAAGTGGTTATTACTTCAAACGACTCCTAAGAAATGAGCATCATAACTCTCTCTTAGGACCCAAGATAATTTACAATTTAATTAAAGACACATTATTACAAGGCGGATTAAATCCCTTGAACCTATTTAAGAGCTCTTTCATCATACTTTTCATAACCAATTCAAAACACGGAGGTAGATATATGTTTAATGTAAAACCCAGGTTAGAGTTTACGGGGTTCATTGCGCTTGTGCTCACCCTGTTTCTCTTCGCTTTTTCGCAAGATGTGGGGGCAACTGAAGGGAGCCAACCCGTTGAGGTTGTTTCCA